>JALTZE010000293.1:0-2512 GCA_027051315.1 Micavibrio sp. | reverse complement strand
ACTTATCAGAGCTAAATTTTATATCTGTATTTATATCAGATATTTTTGAAACAAGCCCACAAGAAACAATATGTTTTTTTACTTTTTCAATATCATTAGCAGGGCAAATTCCCATTTTTCCTGATAATTCAAAAGCCAGAACCATACCTATTGATACTGCTTCACCGTGAAGCAATGTTCCGTTATAACCACATATCGCCTCTAAAGCGTGGGCAAAAGTATGACCAAGATTTAGTAATGCTCTTTTGCCTGTCTCTTTTTCGTCTTCTTCTACAATTTTCGCTTTGCTTTTACAACTGGTTAATATTGCATAGCATAAAGAATCATAATCAAGTGATAAAATATTATTACCATTTTTATTTAACCAATCAAAAAAAGATGGGTTATTTATCAAGCCATATTTGATAATTTCGGCATATCCTGATTTCAATTCCCTTTCTGGTAAGGTTTTTAAAGTATTTACATCGCAGATGACTGCTTTTGGTTGGTAAAAAGAGCCTATGAGATTTTTTCCATATTTTGTGTTTATTCCTGTTTTTCCTCCTACAGAGCTATCTACCTGAGAGAGTAAGGTTGTTGGAATTTGGATAAAATCAATTCCTCTTAATATCGTGGAAGCTGTAAATCCTGCTAAGTCCCCTACTACTCCTCCGCCTAGAGCTATTATCAATGATTTTCTGTTTATGCCATTAGATAGTAAAAAATTGCAACATTTCTCATAATTTTCGAATGATTTACTTACTTCACCTGCTTTGATTATATGGATATAAATATCTTTGGCTGGCAAAGGTTTTTTTAAAGAATCCACGTAATATTTTGCTACATTTTCATCGGTAATTATGAATATCTTCCTGTTTAAGTTTATATCTAGTAACTTATCGATTTGTTTTAAAAGATTTTCACCTATTATTATAGGGTATGACCTTTGTCCTAATCCTACTTGAAATTTATCCATTATTATTTCCTATAAATTTATAAAGATTATCTATAATTTGTTCTTCTAGCTGTTCTATTGCACCCCGTTCACTTATTATTGTAATATCCGCTTGTGAATATAAAGCTTCCCTTATTTCCAAAATTTCTTTAATTTTTGCCTTTGGGTTATCCACTTTTAGCAAGGGACGATTATTGTTTTTAATGATTCTTTCATACAATATTTCTGGGTCTGCCTTTATCCATATTGAAATAGCTTTTTTCTTAATCTCATTTCTTGTATCTTCATTAAGGATTGCTCCACCACCGGTGGATATAATCGATTTTTCATTCTCAAGAAGTCTTTTTATAACTCTTCTTTCTCCATCACGAAAATATTCTTCGCCAAATTCTTCGAATATATCTGGAATTGTCATTTGTGCTGCATATTCTATCTCATAATCTGAATCAAAAAATGGCCACTCAATAAGTGTGGACAGAAATCTTCCTAACTTAGTTTTCCCTGCTCCCATCATACCTATTATTACTATTGGCTTATCCAGATGTTCTTTTATATATTCTAGTTTTTTCATTTTTAATCTTGCTTATAGGGTAAAAAAATAGTTTATGTAACAGTTAAGTGTTATTTGCAAATATTTTGAGGAAATTATGAAATTAGTAAAGGTTATTTTAACACTTCTTATTGTAGCAGCTGTCTTTGTATTTGGATATTATGCCACAACGGATACAAAGATAAAACAAACAGAAACAATTATTAAGATACAAGAAAAATAATAATGAGAGTATTTTTACTTATATTTTTTATATCATTATCATTTAACGCCTATGCTAGTGAACGCATGGCAGGAACGAGTCATAAAAAAAATCAAAAATTATCAACTATATCTGGAAATATCGGAAATATTGAAAATATAGGATATAAGATTTATGGCTTTCCTCGTGATATTTGGAAAAATAGCAAAAAATCGGATATATATGAGCTTATAAATGCTTTACCAGATAACCCGAGAAGCTATTACCTTGCTGATTTATCTAAAAAAGTCCTTATGTCTGGTATTAGAATCAAAACAATTGATAATGATTATATATCCAAGGCGGGAGATGACCTTTTTACTTTACGTATCAACAAGCTTTTATCATCTGGTTTTGTTAAAGAGGCAAATGATTTATATAAAAAAGTTGGTGATAAGCCATATCACCCAAAGCTTGCTGAGGCTGGTTTAAAATCATATATATTTAACGGTTCTCTTGCTACTGCTTGTCTTGAAAACAATTATTTGAGTGATTTATATGAAGAAAAAGGAACATTCCTTGATGATTTATCTAATATATGTTCATTGATGTATCAGGATAAAGAATCTTCTATCCCCACTGATGAAATTAAAAGCAGATATATAAAAAATACATTTAAATCAAGGGACTATAGAGTTAATTTAACAGATAAGAATATTGAAAAAATATCTCCTATGGAACTTGCTGTTTTACTTCATGCTGATAGGCTGGATATTGATAGGAAATCTTTTAGCAAAATACTTAAAAAAGCCACAAATCTGAAAATCTATATTTTGATGAATAGTGA
>JALTZE010000292.1 GCA_027051315.1 Micavibrio sp. | reverse complement strand
TAATATGATAGCCTGAATAGTTGTCAAAATCCAAAACGAAGGATAAATCAATGAATAAATCAGTTGTAATATGCGGATATAAAAGAACACCATTCCATTTTGCTAATAAAGGCGCTCTCGCCTCAGTAAGACCAGATGATTTTGCTGCACAAGTAGTAAAACTTCTTATCTCCGAAACAGGAGTAAAACCAGAAGATATAGAAGACCTTCTTATGGGGAATGCTTTTCCAGAAGCAGAGCAGGGATTTAATATTGCAAGAATAGTATCTAATCTTGCTGATTTGCCTGTATCAGTTGCTGGTGCAACAGTGAATAGATTTTGTGGTTCTTCAATGACAACAATTCAAATGGCCGCAGGATATATACAAATGAATGCAGGTGAAGTTTTTATCTGCGCTGGAGTTGAAAGCATGAGCAGAATCCCGATGGGTGGGTTTAATCCAATGCCAAATCCAACATTGGTTAAGAAATATCCGCAAGCTTATATGTCCATGGGGGAAACTGCTGAAAATTTAGCAAAAAAATATGATATTGGTAGAACTCAGCAAGAGGAATTTGCAGTTAAATCGCATAAAAAAGCTGCCGCAGCTCAAGATTCTGGTAATTTTAAAGATGAAATAGTACCAATAGGAGAAGTTACCAAAGATGGTTGTATTCGTGCTGATAGTACAGTGGAAGGGTTAGCAGCTTTAAAACCAGCCTTTGATGAAAATGGTACAATAACAGCAGCAACAGCTTCCCCTTTAACTGATGGAGCAGCAGCAGTGCTAGTAGCATCAGAAGAATATGCAAAGAAAAATAACCTACCCATATTGGCAAGAATAAAATCAGTAGCAGTTGCAGGCTGTTCTGCCGAAATAATGGGAATAGGTCCAGTCCCTGCGACCAAAAAAGCTCTAAAGCGAGCAGATTTAGAAATTAAGGATATAGAGATAATAGAACTAAATGAAGCTTTTGCAGCACAAGGGTTATCAGTAATAAAAGAATTAGGTTTAAATCAAGATATTATAAATCTTGATGGCGGAGCTATTGCTCTGGGGCATCCTCTTGGTGCCTCTGGTGCAAGGATTACAGGAAAATTAGCAAGCCTAATGCAAAGAGAAGGTAAAAAATATGGTCTTGCCACTATGTGCATCGGCGGTGGTCAAGGAACAGCAATTATATTGGAAAAGGTGTAGTATAGATTGATGGCAGTGTTTAGTTAATATAAATTAAATATCTACATTAGAGAAATGGAATAAACTAATGATTAACAAAGTAGCAATAATAGGTGCAGGAGTAATGGGTTCTGGTATAGCAGCCCAGATTGCCAATGCTGGTGTTCCTGTAATTCTTTTTGATATAGTACCAGATGATGCAAAAGATAGGTCGATAATTGCAAAATCAGCCATCCAAAGAATGCTAAAATCTCAGCCTGAAGCTTTTATGCACCCCAAAAATGCAAAGCTTATAACTCCTGCTAATCTTGAAGATGATATTAAGCTAATATCAACATGTGATTGGATTATCGAAGTTGTTTTAGAAGATATAAATATCAAACATGCTACATATGATAAAATAAATAAATATCGTAAAAAAGGTTCAATTATTTCATCAAATACATCGACCATTCCTTTAAAAATGCTGACCGAGGGGCATGGTGATGAATTTGCTGCTGACTTTATGATTACCCATTTTTTCAATCCGCCAAGATATATGCGCCTCCTTGAGCTTGTAACTTCGGATAAAACAAGAAAACAAGCAAAAGAAGAAATAAGGAATTTCTGTGATATAAATCTTGGTAAAGGTGTCGTTGAATGTAATGATACACCAGGTTTTATCGCTAACCGCCTTGGCGTATTTTGGATGCAATCAGGGCTTAATGAGTTAATAAAGCAAAAAACATCAATTGAAATTGCTGATGCTGTCATATCAAAGCCATGTGGAATCCCAAAAACTGGAATATTTGCTTTGATTGACCTTGTCGGAATCGATTTAATGCCACATTTGGCTGAATCTATGCTTTCTACCTTGCCAGAAAATGATGAATATAGAAAAATTCATAAAGATTATCCATTCATTCACCAAATGATAGAATCTGGCTATACAGGGCGTAAGGGAAAGGGTGGATTCTTCCGCCTTGACCCACAAGCAAAGAATAAGACAAAACAGGCATTAAAGGTAAATGCCGATAAATTTAGCGAAGATTTTTATCAAAAAGCTGATAGACCAAAATTAGAATCAATCAGCAATGGTAAAAAAGGCTTCAAAGCAGTAGTTACAACAAATGATGAAGGCGGAAAATATGCTTGGAAAGTTATGTCCCATACTTTGGCATATGCTGCATCATTAGTTCCTGAAATAGCAGATGATATAGCATCAATAGATGAAGCAATGCGTCTTGGTTATAACTGGAAAAAAGGTCCATTTGAGCTAATCGACGCATTAGGTGCATCTTGGTTCGCCTATAAATTAGAAGAAGATGGGATAAAAGTTCCAAAAATTATTAAACAAGTAGGGGAAGGAACATTCTACAAAGTAGAAAATGGCAAACTTCACTATTTTGGTATAGATGGAAATTATCACGAAATAAAACGTCCCGAAGGTGTGTTGCTGCTTCGTGATATTAAACTGGCAAAAGAACCAATATTTAAAACTGCCTCAGCGAGTTTGTGGGATATTGATGATGGAGTAATATGTCTGGAATTTACGGGAAAAATGAATGCTCTTGATGGTGAAGTATTCAAAACTATTCATAAAGCAATAAAATTGATTGGTGATGGTTCGGGTGAATATAAATCTTTAGTTATATATAATGAAGGCTCTCATTTCTCAGCAGGAGCAAATCTAGGTATGGCAATGTTTGCCATGAATATAGCCATGTGGCCACAAATTGATGAAATGGTAAAGGGAGGGCAAAAAGCCTATATGGCATTAAAATATGCACCATTTCCGGTAATATCCGCTCCTTCTGGAATGGCTCTTGGCGGTGGTTGTGAAATTCTTCTTCATTCTGACCATGTTCAAGCACATGCAGAAACATATTGCGGTTTAGTCGAGGTTGGGGTAGGTCTTATTCCTGCTTGGGGCGGCTGCAAAGAAATGCTCATAAGATTTCAGGAAAAAGAAAGAAAAAATACTCAAAAAATGTGGTTTTCACCAGATACAACTCCGATGGGTGCAACCAGAAAAGCATTTGAAGTTATAGGACTTGCCCAAGTAGCAAAATCAGGAGCTCAAGCCAAAGAAATAGGCTATTTGCGTGATACAGATACTATTACAATGAATCGTAATCGTCTGTTATATGATGCAAAAATGAAATCACTTGAACTTGCAAAAGGATATAAAGCCCCTAAACCAGTAGAAGAAATAAAACTAGCAGGAGAATCAGGAAAAATTGCCCTTGATATGGCCGTTGCAGATTTTAGAAAATCTGGAAAAGCTACCCAATATGATGTTGTGGTTTCAGAGCATTTATCAGTAGTTTTATCAGGAGGAAAAAACGCCGACTGGACAAAACCAGTTTCAGAAAAAGAGCTTCTAAAATTAGAATATGAAGAATTTATGAAACTGGTTCATAACGAGGGGACAATGAACCGTATCGAACATATGCTAACCACTGGTAAACCTCTAAGAAATTAAAATTATTTTTTCCAATTAGTTACATAGCAATAGACGCAGAAAGTAGGAGGAAATTTATAACTAACCAAATTTTAAAGAAGTATCAAATTCAAAAGGACTTACTTTTGATTGCTCGTGTTCTAAAATTCTCTGGATAAGCATATTTCTTAAATATTCTCTATTATGAATATTATAACCACCATATCTTGATACATAATATTCCAATGCTTCTTTTGGAGAACAATACACAAGACCTTCTTTGTTTATTTGTTCTTCAGTAGGAGATGGATAATATCTAGCATTCTCTTCTTTCTGTACAATTTGAGGTATAAGTGTACCGGAAAGTATATCAGAAATTGATTCCAGTATCATCTCTGCACCATGAGGAATCATATCAACATACAATTTTCTTAAACTTTGGGTGGTAACAAAAGGAATTGTTTTTGATGAAATAATTTTTCCCGCATCAATCTTACCATTTTTTGCTATATTATGAAGAGACCATCCATATTCATTCTCACCATTAACTTTAGCCCAATAAGCAGCCAGAATCCCTCTATATTTTGGCAATAAACCACCATGTAAATTCCAAAAAAAACCTGATTTTCTATAAATGTCAGATATTGTATCAGTGTCAAATATTTGCCTAAATCTGATACTAATGGCTCCAACTAACTTATCATTAAAAGTTACACTATTAATATCTGTAACCTTATAATGTTCAATATTAAATTTATCAGAAAGCTGTTCATAGCTTTTAAGGTCTGCATCAGGATTATATTTTTCAATAAATGGATAAATTACTTCTTCCAATAATGTTTCATCATAAAACCCTAAATCAGGCAATGGAGATACTTTGAACTCTCTATTTTTTTCAGAGCATATGTTATAAAAAACTGGCTCTAATTCATTTTCAACAAGTCTAGGTACTATTTGATTTATTATCTCAAGTCCAATAGCATCAAGCCCAACAAATAACGCAATTTTATTACTATTCATAATAAGCAATCACCTATACTTATTATCTATAGGAAGTGCTTCTATCGTATTCCATATAGTATTAAAAATATCGAGGAATGTATCGGCTACTATTCTGTCTCTAAATAAAATTATCTCTACATCTTTTTTATTAAAGATAAGAATTGCTACATATTTACCAAATATATAAAACGACCTCTCATTCCATTTTTCATTTGGTATATACCTATATTCTGCATAATCTCTACCCATAAAATTAGCATCACTATATGGACATGTTATTCTAAAATGAAGATTCCCCCTTTTAAATACCTCGGTCATACGGGCGATATGCATTTTATTCCAATCATCATTTACTAATAATTTCCATTTGGATGGTGAAGCGTTATATATACAAAAATTTCCTCCATTTTTATTTGCTTCCTCATATACCATTTCCATAAATTCTTTAAAACCAGCGCTACCTTTAAATTTTTTTATATATTCTTGTTTTCTCCTTACTCCATCACATTCAATAAATTCTATACCAGCATTTTCTATAGTTTCTGTTACAGCATCCCACTCATCTTGGGCAGGAGATTTTTTTCGTCCTGCATCTATATTTTGAATAATCTGGAGAGGAACACCTGATTTTATTGATAAATCTTTTTGTGACCACCCTAGTAAACTTCTTGCTGCTTTAACTTGTGCGATAGATATTCTCATTTTTCATAACTTCAATATTTGTTAAGTGTAAATTAATAAATTTCAATGTTACAGATTATAAGCATTTTTTATGCAATTGCAACAGAAAAATTGCTTGACACTTTAATACAATAGCTGTAAAACTGCCTAAACAGCATAAAAACTGTAATAATGAATAATTTCATTATTTAGAGAGTGTGGAAATTATTAACTTAATAACTATATGGGGAAAAATAATGACTAATATAATAGATAATAATCTTATCGAAGAGATAAGGTCAAAACATGGTGATATAACTGCTCAGGCAATAATAGATTATTTAGGTAGCAAAACCACCAAAGACGAAGATTTGCAATGTATGGAAGTTTTGCAAATGTCAGAGATTTCATGCCGTTTCAGGTCGCATATAAGGGAAATGATTTCTGAATATAGAGATTTACAAGCAAAAGAACGTATGCTTGAAGCAGAACTTTTCTTTATCAAAAAAGAACAAAAAATAATCATAAATAAAATAAGAGATTTATATTCTTTATACAGAAATGCTTATGCTGATTTTATGTTTATGTTCGATAGATATATGAGCAAAATATCACCAAATTATGAGCGCATGAAAAAAGCACGTAAAACAGTGGTTAATTATGGTCTTGCCCGTACATTCCAAAGCAAAATGTTTGAGCAAAAGCTTAACTTTAACAATAATTTTCAAACAAATATGAAAAAAGCAGTATAGAGTATAGTATGGGGAAAAATTACAATGAAAATGAAAAAAGAATTCAAGAAACTTAATCCTCCTAATGATAATTGCAAAGAATTATCTGAGGAATATGAAAAAAAATACAGGATTTTTGTATCAAAGCTAAATAAGGTCGCAAGATTTGAACCAAAAAGCCAATATCTATATGCTATAATGGATAGCGTAGCTTTTAAAGATACACAAACCGCATTGGATATAGCAATAAAACATAAATCAAATAGTAAGGGGAGGTGACACCCTTACTTTTTCTTTACGCTAATTTTAGTTATTGCCAAAAAGTAGTGGAATTTTTTATTCACTCAATGGCTCATACCCCCAAAGGCTCATACCAATGTCTTAACATTCCTGCTTCTAATCTACTATCATGATTAAATGGGCGTTTTAAATTACCATTAAAATATTTTATAACCAATTTTTGCCAATATTCATCTATTGCATATCCATGAAAATCACACCAATGTTGAAACCATCTTTTTCCTGCGGCAACGTGAGTTATTTCTTCATCATGGATAATCTTTATCATATTTGCAGTCTTAATATCCCCCTGTTTTTCCATAGCATCTGCCATTGCCGGCGTAACATCTAGTCCTCGTGCTTCTAACACCATTGGAACTACAGCCAAACGTGCGGCAAAATCATGTGAAGTTTGAATAGCAGATTCCCAAAGCCCGTCATGAGCAGGTAAATCTCCATATTCTGCCTCTAAATCACGTAATCTTTCAGAAATCATAAGAAAATGCCGTGCTTCATCGTCTGCTACCTTAACCCAGTCATTATAAAATTCTCGTGGTAAAGAAAATTCATTTTCTTTTGCTTGTTGCCAAGAATATTTATGAAATCGTGCCATCAAGTCCCAAGCAAGGTCAATTGCATTAAGCTCGATATGTGCAAGAGCATGTAACAAAGCAATCTTTCCAGCTTTTGAGCCAGCCTTTCTTCTTTTAGGCATATCTTTAGGGAGTTTAAGCTCAGGTTTTTGGGGGCGAGCAGGGCGCTTCGGTACATCATTATTACCGATTGTTATATTATCGCTATTTAGCCATTCTTTAGCAAATTTTATTGTTTTTTCTGCCTTTTTCCACGGATTTGGTTCATTAAGAACCTGTAACGAAAATCCAGATAAACAATTTTCCATCAATTATGCATGCCCTGCGTCAAGTGAAAGTGCAGATAAATCAAGACCTATGGAAGATATAGCTCTTTCCCATTTATCATTTGGAGAAATATTAAAAATAAGTTCACGGTCAGGATTGGCAGTAAGCCACGTATTTTCTTGTAATTCTTTTTCCAGTTGTCCCGCTGACCAGCCTGCATATCCCAATATAAATAACATATTATCAGGACCTTTACCTGAAACTATATCCCTAACCGCATCTATTGTACCAGTAATGCAAAATTCTGAATTTACACCGATAGAATCATCTCGCTTACTTGTTGCTTCGTGCAATACAAATCCCCTAGCAGTATCAACAGGACCTCCTTCATAAACTGGGATATTAGTTACCTGTTTATCGGGGGTATCAGGGTATATATCAAGCTGTTTTATCAAGTCAGCAAATTCAACATTATCCATCATATTATTAATAACAAGCCCCATCGCACCGTTTTCATCATGTGCACATATCAATATTACTGACTTATCAAAACGTGGGTCACCTATCTGAGGCATCGACACCAACAATTTCCCAATAAGATAATCTTTTTTTGTCATTTCTTTTACCGAAAATTAATTTAATGTTATCATAGTATAATAAATTAGGTATAAACTAGACAAAAACCAATAACAAAAGCAAGAAATATGAAAAAAATCACATTTTTATTAGTTATTATAGCCATATTTGCCACTATTTCGCAATCATATGCAATAGAAAATAAAAGACCCGGTAATAGATACGTACCTCAAAGTGATAAGGCAGATTATATGAGGATAAAATATTATCCCGAATATGCAACAATAGGTAGTAAATCAAGGCATAGAGCCGCTCTTGCCGTAGAATTTGCCAATGGATGGCATGGATATTGGAGGACGCCAGGTGATACAGGATTATCACCAGTATTTAATTATGACGATTCAAAAAATATTGCTTTTATAAAGGTAAACTGGCCAGCACCAATTCGTTATGAAATTTTTGGAATGCAGAATTTTGGATATAAAAGAAAAGTTAGTTTCCCGCTTGAAATTGATATTTTAGATACTTCAAAAGATGCAGTAGTGGATTTAAAACTTAATTTCATGGTTTGCCGCGATATATGCGTTCCTCAGGATTTGCATATAAATTCTACAATAAAGGCGGGTGAGCTAATGCCTTCAGGCGGAGGATATATGGTAAATGCTGCTTTTAGAGGACTCCCAGCCAAGAAAAATAATAAAAATCTTGCAATTGAAACAGCTGTAATCAGTAAAGGAGCATTAATATTTAATGTATTTTCTTCACGCGGATATAATAATTTTGACTTTTTTATCGAATTCGAAAAAGACTATCTTTTTACAAAAAAGCCAATAATATCAGTAAATCCAACAGATAGAAGAAGAGCAACAATAGTCGTTCCTGCTCCGAATAACGACCCAGTAAATCTTCAATCAGATTTGGATGGTAACAAAGTTACTGTAACAATTACCTCTGGGAATAAAGCATTGGAAAGAGAATTTAATTTCAAAGACCCTATAAAGGAAGCCCTAAGAAAGAGCGATAAATCCCAAAAATAATAAATGATTTATATATATTATATAAAAAAATAAGGGGGAGGTTATCTCCCCTTACTATTTGATTTATGTTTTATTGCTATATCCAATGCGGTTTGTGTATCTTTAAAAGCTACGCTATCCATTATAGCATATAGATATTGGCTTTTTGGTTCAAATCTTG
>JALTZE010000291.1 GCA_027051315.1 Micavibrio sp. | reverse complement strand
ATATAAAAAAGTAGCTTGACTTGTTAAAGTTAAATGAGTTAAAAGAACGACGCTTCTTATGAATGTGTCCCGTTCGTCTAGAGGCCTAGGACACCGCCCTTTCACGGCGGCAACACGGGTTCGAATCCCGTACGGGATACCATTTTATCAATTTTTACAGCTATAGCTGGGCATGTTATTGCTGTTTTTCCTATGGAATTTAAGTTTAAGGATGAAATTTGTTTTTTATAGCTATTAGTAGCTATATAATCATTGCATAAATTTTTTGATTTCGTCGTTCATTTTATTTGAATTTTCTGACAATGTACCTGATAGTGATAGGAGCTGGGTAGAGGCAGAGCCTGTTTCTCCTGCTGCTTGTTGTACGCTTGATATATTGCTTGAAACTTCGCTTGTTCCTGCTGAGGCTTCTTGAACATTTCTGGCTATTTCTTTTGTTGTTGCTACTTGTTCTTCTATTGCACTTGATATTGCTGCGCTAGTCTCACCGATGGATTTTACCGTATCTCTTATTTCTGAAATTGCGGAGACAGCTTGTTTAGCAGTATCTTGCATTGACATTATTTGTTCTGCTATTTCTTCGGTTGCTTTTGATGTTTGAGCAGCAAGGTTTTTAACTTCTGATGCTACAACAGAAAATCCTTTACCCGCTTCGCCCGCTCTTGCTGCTTCTATGGTTGCATTAAGGGCTAGAAGATTTGTTTGTTCTGCGATATCGTTAATAAGGTTTACGACATCACCTATATTTTGTGTTGCTTGGCTTAATTGTTGAACAATTGCATTTGTTCCTTCTGCTTTTTTTACTGCCTCTGTTGAGATTCTGTTTGCATTTGTTATTTGTGAGGATATCTCATTGATGGACGCGCTCATTTCCTCTGCTGCTGCGGCAACTGTTTGGACATTTGCTGATGCTTCTTCTGCTGCTGCGGCAACTGTTGATGCTTTGTGGGAGGTTTCTTCTGCACATTTACTTAATTTCTGAGCTGTTTGTTCCAATTCTTCTGCGGTAGAGTTTACATTGGTTGAAACTTCTATAACTTTTTGTGAGAGTTCTTCTTGTGCTGTTATTACTGACCAAGTAACCATAGGTCCTATATATTTACCGTTTTTGCCCATGATTGCTGAAACTTCAAGGCTTAACATTTGGTCACCTAATTTTATTTTTGCTTTATATGGCAAATTATCGGGGTTTTTAAGTATATCTCTAATCTTTTGCGGATTTTTATGAAATACGTCGATGCATATTCCTTTTATTTCACTAATTTTTATTGGTAGGAGATGTTCAATAGCTTTTAAGGTATTTAAGCTTGTTTGGTTAATGTAATTTATTTTGAATTCTTTGGGGTCTGCCATCATTACATTCATAGGCATTTCGTTAAACATTATATTTAGTTTTTCACGTTCGGTACATATTGACCATGAAAGTACATACGAATCTATTTTATTTCCTTTCATTATTGCTTCTACGTTCAGGTTAAGGAAATCATCGCCAAGAGATATGGTTGTTTGATAAGGTAAATTGGCAGGATTTGAAAGTAAATCTCTTTGGATTTTGGGGGTTTTGTGAAATATATCTATGGATTGTCCAACGACATTATCGCCATTAACACCAGATGGAAGATTTTCTGCTATAGAGTCAAGAGTTTCTCTACTTTTACTGTTTGCATAAGTAATGTTAAATTTATTATCACATGTCATTACGTTTACGGATAATTTATCCATTATTTCCCGCATTGATGTTTTGCCAAATGAAATCATTATTGCTTCCTTTTATATTATGTATTTTTTAAAGGTTTAATTA
>JALTZE010000290.1 GCA_027051315.1 Micavibrio sp. | reverse complement strand
ATTTTCTAGTTGTAAATCACTATTTTCAAAACATACAGGCTCAAATTTTGGATATTTCTTTTTAAATTCATCAACAGATATATTATCAATAATAGTACAGTGTTTAGCATCTCTACCATCAATCTCAACAGAGTTACTGTCGAGGAATATATTTAATGGATTAACGACTCTCTTAATTAAGAGATGCTGTTCAAATGATTTATCATCAACATAATCATGGTCAACTCTTACAAAACCTAATCCGCAACGAACAGAATCATCTATGGCTTTATCATACGCACTATCAGCATCACTAACATATTCTATATTTCTTATTAGCCCTTTATAAATCTCGGCTGTTTTCTCATCACCATCAAAACCTGATGGTATAACTGATATTGTAGGAGTGTTAATTCTAACATCATTAACGACCTGATGTACAAACTGATTCAATTGGTCAATTGTGAGAGCAGGTCTATTTGAGTTTAATCTATCATTTAAAGCACGCTCGTCCCATTGCGCATATTTATCATCTGACAAGAATTTTATATCTTCTCTTGCTTTTCGATAATTATCAGCCCAGTAATCTTTATCTACTTGGAATTTATTAGTTGCGTGTTCTATTATATTTTTCATATCAATGATTTAATTAGAATTAACATCGCTGTTAGGCGTGCACATATAACACTGCAACTGCATGTGATAACTGCATTTTATGATATTGTGTAAACAATGTCAAACTGCTAGCCAAGAGCCTCTGGGTATTGGTCTGACACTAACTTTTCTCCTCCTTTTATTAAGTTTACCAGCACCTTCATTTATAGCTTGGGCAAGATAACCAAAAGCGTCTGCTCCATCACTCGACCAATCATGTAAAGGAGTATCTTTACATCTTCCTCTTACATCATCCCATTCATATCGATAATTCATTAAGCAATGTAAGCCATCTTTACAATTTGAATTATCAATATAACATTCATGAAGTAGCTGACGTGCAAGCTCAATCTTAGAACTAACACGAATAGCATTTAAAGATTTTGTTTTTAAATTCATAGAATTTAACTGTGATTCTATAGAACCTTTGCTGCCAAGTCTATCGTGTTTACTATCATGCGGCAAAAAGTGCATAGAATATTCATAAGGTTTTGACCTTACATACTCTGCATAATGTGCTAAATCATGTCCACTATTCTCATAATAATCTATTATTCTTACCTCAAAACCAACAATTTGTGCAAACCAGATAGCTGTTGAATCACTTTTACCTAAATCCCATGCTGTTATTACCGGCACACCTGATTTATGAGGAACATTACATATTCTGTTCTCTTTCCTTGCATTATCAACAAATCTTGCATAAACAGTACCATCAAAACGTTCATCAAATTCACCTTCCCAAATATGTTTATATGCCACAAAATCTGTATTCTTTAATCTGTCTTTCTCTTTCTTTAATGTTTCAGGAAAGAAAGGATTATCTTCCCAAGACACTTTTTTAACCAAAAAATCTTCATCATTAGAATTGGCTACCATGCGTTGGTATGTAGGGTCATCAGGGAATCTTGGATTAAAAGTTACCCAAATTTCTGAGCCTTTTTTTCTTATAGTTGGTATTAAAACTTCCCAAGACCTATCCGAGACATTTTCTGCTTCTTCGACCCATGCTATGTCAAATCCTTCAAGGGATTTTAACCCACTGACATTATTTTTTAGCCCTTTAAATGCAAACTCAGTACCATTCTTACCCTTAATAGAATCCTTCTGGACTTCATAAAAAAATGATAAATCATGACTTTCTATTATATCTGATAACAGTCTATGTAC
>JALTZE010000289.1 GCA_027051315.1 Micavibrio sp. | reverse complement strand
GAAAATATATTAAGTAACTTATTTCTTGACTTGTGCTGAATTTTGTATATACTTCGCCTTTCGAATACGCTAGCTCGTGGAAAATCTATGCTCCGCAGACTGCGTTTTGATTATTTAAACATTAAAGAAAAGGCATAGAAATGTTTGCAATTATTCGTACTGGTGGAAAGCAGTATAAAGTTTCCAAAGATGACCAGATTACAGTTGAGAAAATTGATGCTGAGGCTGGTAAGAAGGTAGAAATAGAAGATGTTCTTATGGTTTCTGACGGTAAAAAAACTACAATCGGGACGCCTGCTGTAAAAGGTGCAAAAGTTGTGGCGGAAATAGTGGAACAAACACGTGGTGATAAAATAATCGTTTTTAAAAAGAAAAGACGTCAAAATTATCGCCGTAAGAAAGGACATCGTCAGAATCTGACTGTTCTTAAAATCAAGGATATTAAGGCAGCTTAAGGAGATATAAAAAATGGCACATAAAAAAGCAGGTGGTAGTTCCAGAAATGGTCGTGATTCCGCTGGTCGTCGTTTAGGCGTTAAAAGATATGGTGGTGAAGAAGTTCTTGCTGGTAATATTATAGTTCGTCAGCGTGGGACAAAGTTCAAGCCTGGTAAAAATGTTGGTCTTGGTAAGGATCATACAATATTTGCCCTTATTGATGGTGAAGTTAAATTTACCAGAACAAAGGAAAATAGGTCAGTTGTGAATATTATACCGGCAAATGACAGCACTAAACAGGCTGCCGAGTAACCAACAAGATTTAAAGAATAAAAAAATTGGGGGAAAGGCAACTTTCCCCTCTTTTTATGAGGTGATAAAATGAAATTTCTTGATCAGGCAAAAATATATATAAAAAGCGGAGATGGGGGGCCAGGTTGCGTGAGTTTTCGTCGTGAAAAATATGTGGCATTTGGGGGGCCTGATGGTGGAAATGGTGGAAAAGGTGGTAATATAATCTTTGAGGCCGTAGATGACCTTAATACTTTGATAGATTTTCGTTATACTCAACATTTCAAAGCAAAAAACGGTATGCACGGAATGGGGAAAAATAGAACGGGGGCTTCTGCCGATGACCTTGTAATAAAAGTTCCTGTAGGAACACAAATAATAGCAGATGATAAAGAAACTCTCCTTTATGACATGAAAGAAGTTGGTCAAAGAGTCGTTGCTTTAAAAGGAGGTGATGGGGGATTTGGGAATGCTCATTATAAATCTGCTACCAATCAAGCCCCCAAGAAATTTACTCCTGGTTGGCCAGGGCAAGAAATGGATATTTGGTTAAGGTTGAAGATTATTGCTGATGCTGGACTTTTAGGGCTTCCTAATGCTGGTAAATCTACATTTTTATCCGCTATTTCAAGGGCTCGTCCCAAAATTGCCGATTATCCTTTTACAACCTTGCACCCTAATTTAGGTGTGGCAAAAATTGATAATCATGAATTTGTTGTAGCAGATATACCTGGTATAATAGAGGGAGCACACGAAGGACATGGGCTTGGTACTAGATTTTTGGGGCATATAGAACGGACTTCTGTTCATTTGCATCTGATAGATATTACACAAGATGATATTGTTGGTGCTTATAAAACTATTAGAAAAGAGCTGGAAGCATATGGTCATGGGTTATCTGATAAAAAAGAAATAGTAGCATTGAATAAATGTGACGCTCTCGGCAAAGAACTTTCACAAGACCAAGCTCAAATTTTTGAAGAGAAAACAGGGATAAAGCCCATGTTAATATCTGCAGTATCAGGGGAAAATATAAAATCTGTTTTATTTGCTTTATCAAAAGAAATAAAAAAAGATAAAAATCAAG
>JALTZE010000288.1 GCA_027051315.1 Micavibrio sp. | reverse complement strand
GATATTTCTGTGATGATAAGACGGCTTGCCCAAAAAATGCAATCACATATCACAACAGAAATGAATCGTTGTATTAATTTATCCATTGAAGCAAATGAAACTGCCATTTTTTCAGCAAAAATGTTATCAGATTTACGGGAAGTGGACACCCAAACCCAAGGAATTGCAGCAGCAGCAGAAGAAATGGTTGTGACGGTTAAAGAAATTGAACGCTATGGTATGAGTATTGCAGACCAAGCACAAGAAGCGCATGAAGCGACCCAATCTGGTTCATCTGCTGTAAGAAATGCATCTGAGAATATGAGCAATATAACACAAGCCGTTTTACAAAGTGTTGAACAAGTAAATGTTTTGGCAGAATTTACAGAGAAAATTGGTGGTATTGCTGATGATATTAAAAAAATTGCTGAACAAACTAATCTTCTCGCTCTTAACGCTACAATAGAAGCGGCAAGAGCTGGGGAAGCTGGTAAGGGTTTTGCCGTTGTTGCTGGTGAAGTAAAATCACTGGCTAACGAAACAGCTAAGTCAACAGAAGAAATTAGTGATATTATTGTCAATCTTCAGAGTGAGATGAAAAATGCCCTTCAATATATGGAAAATAGCACAGAAGCTG
Organism: Micavibrio sp.; assembly: GCA_027051315.1. Taxonomy (GTDB): domain Bacteria; phylum Pseudomonadota; class Alphaproteobacteria; order Micavibrionales; family Micavibrionaceae; genus JALTZE01. The sequence goes on along the minus strand of JALTZE010000288.1, from coordinate 1,205 downwards.
TTCAAGTTGGTCAAGAAGCAATGACGCAGGTTGACGAACGAATGAATGAAATAAACGAGAAAATTAATATAGTTACAGATAACACCTCTCAGATCTCGAACGTTTTACAAGAGCAGAATCAGGCATCTAGTGAAGTTGCGCAAGGTATTGCTACAATTGCAACAAGTAGTAGTAAGAGTGTTCAGGGAATTGAACGTATCGTAGATTCTATGGATAAGGTTGAAAAATTAATTAGTGGGCAAATAAGTTCATTAGCAGAATATGAGATTCCCAATAAAATTATCAAATTAGCGCAATCAGACCATGTACTTTGGAAAAAACGTTTGGCTAATATGATTGCTGGGCGCGAGGGATTGAATCCTGATGAGCTTGCTGACCATAATTCTTGCCGACTTGGAAAATGGTATAATCAAGTTTCTAACCCCTCTTATTTAAATAATCCTATTTTTAAAGAATTACAAAAACCGCACGAGCTTGTACACAAACATGGTATTAGAGCTGTAAAATTATATAATGATGGAAAATTAAATGAAGCTGTGGAAGAGATTGCAAAAGTTGAAGAAGCATCAAAAGATGTTCTAAAATTTCTTGCAAAATTAGAAGAATAGGACTTCTGTGATAGGTATTTTGGGATTTATGGAATCAACCTTTACGACTTATTGCAGATTTAATGTCTGCGATATCGATGAAATAATCCGCCTGTTTTCTTAATTCATCAGACATCATTGGTGGTTGGCTGTTTAATGTGCTTATCACTGTAACCCTTACCCCTTTTCTTTGTACAGATTCTATCATTTTTTTAAAAACACCATCGCCAGAGAATAATATTATATGATTAACTTTATCTGCAATATCCATAATATCAACAACTATATCGACAGTCATATCACTTCTTATTCTTTTTTTGCCATTTTCATCTATTAATTCTTTTGCTGGTTTTGTTACCGTTGTATAGCCGTTATAGTTAAGCCAATCAACAAGAGGTTTTACTGGTGAATAGTCATTATCATCAATAACAGCCGTATAATAAAATGCCCTTACTAAGCGACTTTTTTCTTCTAGCCATTTAAGAAGTTTTTCATAATCTATGTCAAAACCCAATGTTCTTGCTGATGAGTAAAGGTTAGAACCATCAATAAAAACAGCAATTTTTTCATCTTTATAAAAAGGGAATCCAGATTTTATACAATTACTCAATGTTATAT
>JALTZE010000287.1 GCA_027051315.1 Micavibrio sp. | reverse complement strand
CTCATACTAGGGTCTTCTTGTGATAATGTACTTCTTCTTAAGCTTTCAAGTTCTTGTTTGGCGGCTAAAGCTTGTTCCATAGCTTGAGTTGTTACATTCCCTGCTAGTGGAGTTTTTTCTAGAAAATTATTTACAAAATTAGGTGATTTTTCACTTCTCATATCAGCAATTAGTCTGTTTGTTTGGCTAAGTGCATCAGCAGCACCATCTACATTATTTTGAATCTCATTAGGAGAAATGGCACTATGCTGCCATCTATTTGCACCATCATCTCCCCTAACTAACCTAGAGTGAACATATGCTCCATCTATCTTCATAATAATTCCTTTTGATGCATCAAATTCAGGTATATCAAGTTCTTTTGCCATAAGTATTGCAGCACCAGCTTTTGCACAAATTTGCCCATATTCTTTAGAACCAGGGGTAAGGCCAAGTTTGTCTCCTCTTTCTTGTATAGCGTTATCTTCCGCTTTGATAACTTCATCAAGTTTACCAACTTTTTCATCTATAGCTTTATTATTTTCAGTCACAGCCTCATTATATGCACCTATACTTCTTCCCATATTTGCAGCCTGTCTAGCTGCCTTTTGGGCTTCTGGTTCAGCAACAGGATTTTTATAATCTCCATTTGTAACTATTTCTAAATCTCTACTTGCTTGATAATATATTACAGGATTTGCATCAGGATTTTGTTCTCCAATAGTCACAGCTTTTCTTAGTAACTCTTCTTGTAATTCCGGATTACCTGCACGTGCTGCGATTTGTGATAATTCTTTAAGCCCTAACAATTGTACCGCAGGATTATCATTATTCATATATGCTATATTTTGTTTTACGGCAGGGTCATCTAAATTAAGACCACTATCAGCCAACATTTCTTGTAAATTATTAGCTGATCTAGCGATTCCTTGCTCACTTCGTATTCTAGTTAATTCTTCTTGTACATCTCTATCTGAAGAAGTAACTTCCCTATAACGATCAGGATTACTATCCATAGTCTCTTTATCAACTAGCACAGTATCATAACTTTTTCTATCCGTAACAAGTATATTGTCATCAAGCATCTCAATTGCTTCTATAGATATAGCATTGGCAGATTTTATATCTTTGTCTGCTGAAGTTCTTAATTCAACAGCTTTTTGATATGTTTCCGATGCTTCCATAGCTCTTAAAATCATATAGCTTCTTTGCATTTGTTCTTGAGTGACGCCTTCTGGAAACTCTCCTTTTTCTTCAAAATATTCAGCAGCAGTTAAAAGCTTTTCTCCTCCAAAGAATCCTTTATATTTAAATCTCTCTTCTTGAGTATAAGCAGCCTGAACAGCTTCAGGATCCCTATAATCTACATCATTTTGAACTATAGTGGGAGGTTCTCCTGTAATTTCTTTATATTTTTCAGCTGTAACAAACTCAGTTTTATCTTTAAAGAGGAACCTATCAATAGTAACAGGATATATAGCCGATGATTGTTGTTCTGCTTTACGGGCAATTTCATCAGCTTCCATTCTTTTTTTAACAGCATTTTCAACATGGTCGATAGCATCTTCCATTCTTTTTCTGGCACGATTATTATTATAATTTTGGATGCTTGTATTTACTTCTTTAGGAGAAAAACCATTAGCAAGCGCTTGATCCATAGAGGCGTCACCCCTTATAATCATTTCTGCGGCAGTCATATATTCAAGGTCATCATCCCCACCATGAAGAAATAACTTTCTTTCCTCTTCTTGATCCTCTGGGATTACTCCTTGATTAAAATCATTTGCATATTTTTCAATCTGCTCTTTGGATAATGCCATTATAACTTCCCTCATATATATAAT
>JALTZE010000286.1 GCA_027051315.1 Micavibrio sp. | reverse complement strand
GAACATGACACAGTGATTACAGGGACCTGTCTATCCAACTCACTGTTCAAAACTGTGGTAAAGGTAACCATCTCTGGTAGAAAACTGTTTACAGTTACAATATTCCATACAACGCACAAAGTACTAGTGCAAGGAAATACATGTCAACTGTGGGTCAAAGGTGAATTTGAAAAACTAAAACAGCTAGTGGTCAAATTAGAAAAGCTATTAACAAAGTCAGTGGTGCCAAATGTTGCCATAATAAAAAATATCTTTATCATTATCCTCTAGTCTCTTTACCATAAGAAAAATGTACTAATAGGGAAGACCCTACCATAACAGTAAGATAAAACCAAGTATTTTTGCATGTTACTTTCAATAATTCATAGATCTGAGTATTTTTCATTGTTATTATGTTTGCTTGGTTTTAACTTTTACGCTATTTTTGTTGTTATGTCAAGGGTAAATTAATAAAAAAATAAGTTTTTCTTTGTCTTTTATTAAGTTTGTGATTCGCTATAAAGGATAAGTCCCGCAAAAGCGGGATTTATCGCTGTTGGCGTTTTGATTTTAAGCAGCTTTATTTTCTTTTGACTCGAACCATCTTACCGCATCGGCATCTCTTGGGGATAGGTCAGGATAATCTGGGTCTGAGCCAACATCAGGTAGAATTTTCCAACATCTTTGGCATTTTTTACCTTCGGCGCGGGCAAATTCTACGGCTACTTCTGGTACTTCTTTCATTGAAAATGCTGTATCTGGTGCAGGTTCAAGAATAATTGTAACTTGTGAAGTTATACATATTTCAGCCATATCGACATTATTTAGTATATTTGCAATTTCATTTGAGATGTATATTTTTGGATTTGCTTCTAAAGATGAGCCTATAGTCTTATCTGCACGTTTTGGTTCTAATGCTCCTAAAACTACTTTTCTTACATCACGGATTTTTTTCCATTTTGTAGATAGTTCATCGTTAAGCCATTCAGTTTTTGTTTCGGAGAATTTTCTAAGATGGACAGACTCTTCATTACCAAGAAGATTTTTAGGAACATATTGCCATGTTTCTTCTGCTGTGAATGAAAGAATGGGGGATAACCAACCTAGAAGATAATCTAATATATGTACCATAACTGTTCTACATGCGCGTCTTTCGAACATGTCAGGTCGGTCGCAATATAAGCGGTCTTTTCTTATATCCAGATAGAATGCAGATAAATCATTTGAACAAAAATGGTAAAGTTTATTTGCTATTTTTCCAAATTCATAATTTTGAATCATGGTTTTTATTTCTTTATCCATTTCAGCAAGCCAATGAAGAACAAGTCTTTCAAGCTCTGGCATGTTTTTATATTCTTCTGGTTTTATGCGTTCATTATCTTCGAATTTATCAATAGCACCTAAAAGAAAGCGTAATGTATTTCTGATGCGGCGATATTTATCTGCTGTTGATTTTAGAATTTCTTTACCAATTCTTACATCTTCGGAATAATCAGAAGTTATAGCCCATAAACGTAATATGTCGGCACCATATTTATCGTTTATTTCTTGGGGGGCTGTTACATTTCCTAGTGATTTTGACATTTTATATCCTTTATCATCAAGGATAAAACCGTGTGTAAGAACTGTTTCAAATGGAGCTTTGTTTCTTGTTCCGCAAGATTCTAGCAAAGAAGATTGAAACCAGCCTCTATGTTGGTCTGAACCTTCCAGATAAAGTTGAGCTGGTTGTGATAATTCTTCACGTTGCTCAACTACAAAGGCATGAGTTGAGCCAGATTCAAACCAAACATCTACTATATCAAATATTTGAGTATAATCTTTTGCATTATATTTATCACCAAGGAAGAATTGAGGCTCTTTTGAGTACCATGCATCAGCCCCTTCTTTTTCAAAAGTTTTGGCTATTTTTTCATTTATTTCAGCATCTTTTAATGTTTCACCTGTTTCTTTATTTACGAATAAAGCTATTGGAACGCCCCATGCTCTTTGACGAGAAATACACCAATCAGGTCTGGTTTCGACCATTGCTGTGATTCTGTTTTCTCCTTGCTTAGGTATCCATTTTGTTTTTTTGATTGCTTCTAGTGCTTTTGACCTTAAGTCATTTTTATCCATTGAGATAAACCATTGAGGCGTAGTTCTGAATATGATAGGAGCTTTTGAACGCCAGCTATGAGGGTAATCATGGCGAAGTGAGCCTTTGGCAAGAAGTTTACCAGCTTCATCAATTGCTTTGATGGGGGCGAAGTTTCCTCCTGATATTTTTCCTTGTTGGTCATATATTTCCATTCCTGCAAATAATGGAACGTGGGGGCGGAATTTTCCATCATCTGTTACATTATCTGTTATTTCAAGTCCGTATTGTTTTCCAAGATTAAAGTCATCTTGACCATGACCTGGAGCAATATGTACAAATCCAGTTCCTGCATCATCAGTTACAAAATCACCGCAAAGAGCAGGAACTTCAAAATCATATCCTTTGCCGTTAAGTGGGTGGTGGCATATTGTTCCTGCTATTTTTTCGCCGCCAAAGCTTTCTGAAGCTTCCCATTCGATAATTTTTGCTTTTTCTTTTACTTCTTTGGTAAGGGAGGTTGCTAAAACCAATTTGGCTCCTGTTTCTACTTTTGCATCTTCGCTTGTTTCTTTGACGGTATAAACGGCGTATTCTATCTGTTTTCCATAGGCTACTGCACGGTTAGATGGCATTGTCCATGGGGTTGTTGTCCATATAACTATGTCAGAGTCTGCTAGTAGTTCAAAATCTGTTTTTACGACAGGGAATCGTACCCAGATTGTTGTTGATTTATGTTCTTTATATTCTACTTCTGCATCGGCGAGGGCTGTTTGTTCAACTATTGACCACATTACAGGTTTCGCACCTTTATATAGACCGCCATTCATAAGGAATTTGAATATTTCACGGACTATTTGTGCTTCGGATTTATAGTGCATGGTTAAATATGGTTTTTCCCAATTTCCTATTACTCCTAGTCTTTGGAATTCTTCTGATTGGATATTTACCCATTTTTGCGCAAAATCACGGCATTGAGCACGAAAATCAAGAATATTTACTTCATCTTTATTTTTTCCTTTTTCCCTATATTGTTCTTCGATTTTCCATTCAATAGGAAGTCCATGACAATCCCAACCTGGTATATAAGGTGAATTATAGCCAAGCATTTGCCATGATTTATTAACTACGTCCTTTAGTATTTTATTTACGGCATGACCAATATGTATATGTCCATTTGCATATGGAGGGCCGTCATGAAGAATAAATTTAGGCAAAGATGATGATTGTTCTCTTAATTTTTTATATAAATCTATTTTTTTCCATTTTTCTATAATTTCTGGCTCTTTTTGTGGTAGCCCTCCCCTCATAGGGAAATCTGTTTTTGGTAGAAAAACTGTTTTTTTATAATATTCTGCGTTATTTTTGCTATTTTCGGCACTCATTGTGTCGTCTCTTCCTTCTTTGAATTATTTAACTTAAGGGAATTGTTTTATATATACGCGCCCGGGACTTCTTAAAGTACCGGGTTAATAATTCGGATAATTATTGCGTTTTTCTTTATCATTATTCACTTATGCCAGTATGGATACAATATTTCAAGAGAAAATAAGGAAACTATATTTTATGTTATATATTTTTTGATTGACATAACTTACTTAATCGTGCGATTAACAGTTTTATATTATTCAAGAGGGTGGTTAAGTTATGGAATATTCTGATAAAGGTTTGGCTGAGGCAATAGAGAACAAAAATATTAATGAAGTTACAAGTATTCTTTCTTCGTGTGCAGGGGTTGATAGAAATGGTGCTGCTAGGTTAATTGCTGCGAGTAGTGATTTTCAATTTATTCGTGAATGTTATGATGCGATTAATAATGAAGAAATAAGTAATGAAATAGTAAAAGCTAGTTTTATTACTAAGGATATAGGGCAGTTTAAAGATATTTGGGGTAAAAATCAGGATAGTTGGAAAGTTGCTATTAGGGAGTATAAAAAAAGAGGGAATGATGATTTTACAAAAATAATAAATGCATATTCATCAAATGGAGGTTCTGTAAAAGATTTATTTTTGTCATTATATACTGAAGAAATGATTGATTATATTGATTCTGAGGTTAAATATGATGAAAAATTAGGACCTATTTTTGATGTGGCGAGTGGTAAAAAAGGGATATATGATATTCGTATGTGGAGGGACGAAGCTATATGTCATGGTGCCACATTAAAAGAAGTAGGAGAGTGTAAAGCAAAAGCTCTGGTCGAAAGAGTTAAGAGGCAAAAAACATCTTTACATATATCACCATCTTATATTAGTGCGGAGGCTGCTTTTACTGCTATTAAAGATATTGTTTCAGAAGTTAGTAAATCAAGAGCGGATAGTGTTATACCTAATCTTTGTGCTATTTATCTTAATGAAGGTGGTTATTATAATAAACTGCTTGATATATCTGAAGAATTAGAAGAAATAGGTAAATATAGCCTTTCTAATATAGTAAAAGATTTAGTAAAAAGAAGCCGCCTTAATGAAGAGTTATTACCTGTTCTTGTTTTAGGTTGATAGAATTTTCTTTATTTTTGAGCAGTCTTTTTCTTTTTTTTTTTTTAGTTCTTCTATATTATTGAATTTTTGCTCATCTCTTATTTTTTTAATAGGTTTTATTCGAATATTTTTGCCGTATATTTCTTTGCTAAAATCAAATATATATGATTCAACTAATGCGGTTTTTTTCTTAAACATTGGGCTTATGCCTATATTTATTGCAGCGTGCCTCCATTTATTTTCACCATCTATTTTTATAAGGGCGGCATATACGCCATATGAAGGATGTAGGCTTTCGCCAAGTTCAACATTTGCTGTTGGAAAGCCTAGCTTTCTACCGTCTTTATTTCCATGAATTACTTTTCCCTCTATTTCCCATTCCCAGCCAAGTATTTCATCGGCATGTCTTATATTGCCTTTTCTTATTTCTTCTCTTACTCTGGTTGATGAATATATTTCATCGTCTTCATCACTTATCTTTTCAAGGGCGGTTACTTTTATTCCTGCTTGTTTAAGAGTATCTGTATTTCCTGTACGGTTATGTCCAAAATGAAAATCATTCCCAACCACTATATGGGCACACTTAGTGGTATTTATAAGTATTTCAGAGATAAATTTATCTGCTTTCATGTTAGCAAATTCGTGATTGAATGAAAATATGATTATAAAATCTGCACCTGATTTTTTCATTCTACGAATTTTACTTTTTTCTGGAGTTATCCTAAAGGGCGGGCTATCTGGTTTAAATAAAAGTTTGGGCTTGGGTTCAAATGTAATCACTCCAAATTTTGTTCCAAGCTGTTTTGCTTTATCTTTTGCTGTTTTGAATATGGTTTGATGCCCTATATGCATGCCATCAAAATTACCAATGGTAATTACAGCTCCTTTATGTTCATCAATTATATTTTTAGGATTTTTGTATATTTTTATCATTTGTATATTTCCTGATATATAACCAATATCATATTTTATATGAGATTAGATATAATTTTTAGGAAAGTGTTTGGTATTTCGAAATATCCTGATAACCATGCTACGATGCTGATAAATACCATAATAGCAAGGGCGTGCATAGAAAGTGAGCTGGCTCTTACCCAAAATGCCTGCCATGTTGAAAGATTTCTGTTAAGTTTTGTTTTTTGGGTTGTCCATGATTGAACATCAAGGCGGAAGAAAACAAATGTTTTTATCATAGAGCCATATATTTGGTTGAAATATATAAGGAAAGGATAATACCAGCTTACAGTTGGTCTTGCAAAAAGAAGCATTATAGTCATAACCCATCTAGTGAAACCCACCCATACTGCGTAAATAGGGGCGAAAGCTATTGAATGTTTTATACATAGGATAGTTACGAATACTGGTCCTGATAAGGCTGTCCACATTGATATTCTTTGGTCAAAAATACACCACCATGTAAAAAGTCCTGTTGTATGAGATCCAAGGGCAAGAGCTCGTCCGTTTGTTCTGAGCATATTACCAAACCAACGGCGCATTAATATCGTTGCTGCCTTTATAAAATTGTCTGATGGTGGATGTTCTACGGTATGTACTGTTACATCTGGTACGTAAATCATATCGTATTTTTTCTTTAAAACATAATACCAGCTTGATTTATCATCTCCTGTTAAGAATTTGAATTTACCAAGACGCCAATGGTCTAGTGTATCTGCTTCGACATGTTTTATAAATTCTGGGTTACATATTATTTCTGCACGGAAGATTGATAATCTTCCTGTTAATGTCAGAACTTTTCTTGAAAGTGACATGGAACTCATCAGGAGCTGTCTTTGCGCAAATCTCATATTATGCCATTCGCGCATGATTTTTGTTCCCTTTACTTCGCATACTTCATCTGTTGTTAAAGCGCCAAGATTTTTATGCATTTTGAAAAAAGGTGCTGTTTTTTTCATCAAGCCTTTATTTAGGACTGTATCACCATCGATTACGGCTACTACCGCATCTGGTGGAGGCATATCTCTGGATATTGCACGAAAAGCATGGGCAAGACCATCTCTTTTTCCCGTTCCTGGTATTCTGACTAGATTTAATTTAACATGTTCAGGCGGATTTTCATTTTTGAATAATTCTTTGAACATAAATTCATCGCCAAGCTCAACTATCGAGGCGACAATTGTGGTTGGCACACCGCAATCTATGGCTTCTCTTATTATTGATTTATATACTTCCATAGTAGTATGAGAATTAATACGGAAGCTGGTTACCAATAGATAAATCTGTGATGGCATGAGCTTATCTACATTTTCATCACATAATTTCCTTAATTTTGGAAATCTTATATGCATGTAGATAAGGGAACGTACAAAATGTAAAAGTCCCCAGCTATATCTCCACATAGCTATTGAACCAACAATCATGATAAATTCTTGGGCTCCTGGTGTTAGGGCAACTTCTGGTAATGACATAGCAGCAGCAATTAGAACAATGGTATATATTCCAAAGCCAAACAACCCTTTTGGTAGGGTTGTGGCTATTTTTTTTGTTGTGTTATTTATTGCTGCTATCATTTTACTTACCAGCAGATACCATTATAACCAGAACGATTTTCGATTTCCTTACCTATTCTTACAAGGTCTATTATTGGTGTATCATCATTTGCGATATTTTCCTGAATGATATTTACAAATTCTTTATCACCATTTCCGATAACGAAAATCTCTGCATAATCTGTAACTTCTTTGGGTTTTTCTACAAGATTTTTGGAAATATGCGGTATGCCATTTTCTATGTAGTGGCGGTTTGCTCCGTCCATTTTGCTTGCTGCATATACGTTTTTATCGTATATTTTAAGTTCTATACCGTCTTTGATAAGCATATTGGCAAGAGTTACAAGCGGGCTTTCACGAAGGTCATCTGTGCCTGATTTAAATGCCAAGCCAAACATACCTACTTTTGTTTTTCCTGACTCTTTAATCATATTATATGCACGTTTTATTTGTTCTTCATTTGCTTGCATAAGAGCATCAAAAATCGGAGTATTTATTGATTTTTCTTTTGCAACGGAGCGGATTGCCCTTACATCTTTGGGAAGACACGAACCTCCGAAAGCAAATCCTGGCATTAGATATGCTCTTGAGATATTAAGTTTTGTGTCCATACAGAAAATATTCATAACTTTGTGGCTGTCTATACCGCAATCTTTGAATATATTTCCTATTTCATTGGCAAAGCCTATTTTCATTGCATGCCATGCGTTATCGGCGTATTTTACACCTTCTGCAACTCCTATATCTGTTATTATTTCTGGGGCTTCTATCCCTTTATATAAGTCAGAAATTATTTTTCCTGTTTTTTCATCAGAAGCACCAATTACTATTTTAGGAGGATTATAGTAATCATATATTGCAGTACTTTCACGAAGAAATTCTGGATTATTACCAAAACCGAAATCTATTCCTGCTTTTTTTCCTGATGCTTCTTCTAATATTGGTAGTGCGATGTTCATGGCACTTCCTGGAACCATAGTTGACCTTAAAACAACTGTATGGAAGCTATCTTTATCTTTTATTGTTTCTCCGATTTCTTTACAGCATTGTTTAACATATCCAAGGTCAAGTGAACCATCTTCTCTTGAAGGAGTTCCAACACATATAAGTGATATTTCTGATTTTTCTACGGCTTCTTTTATGCTGTTTGTCGCGCTAAGTTTACCCTCTGAAGTTGTTTTTTTGATTATTTTATCAAGGTCTTTTTCGATAATCGGCGACCTACCTTCATTAATACAGTCAACTTTTACCTGTATCGGGTCGTATGCTATTACATCATGTCCTGAATCCGCAAGGCATGCTGCTGATACTGCTCCAACATAGCCTATTCCAAAAATACTTACTTTCATTTTAGCCACTCTATTAATAGTCTGTTATATTATGCTGTGTTTTACACATAAACATACGTACTTTGCAACATAAAAATGATTGAATTATGGGTGAGTAGTCTGATATATAGCTTATACAGATAATTAAAATTGCAAATAATGCTTTTTTTAAAGGAAATTAAAGGTTTTGAGAGAAAATATGTTTATTTTAAGAAAGCATTTTTGTGGTATCTTTTTTATTATATTTTTTATTTATGCTTTGTTTAGTGCGGTTTTTGTTATTAATAAGGCTGCAAAAGATGTTGCTTCCCCTTCTTATAAAGATATTTTGAACGGTGATTGGGCCGTGCAATTTGAAAGCAAGTTTAATCCAAAACTTATTCATTATGATATTTCTTTATTGTTTTGGGGAGCTGTGAATTATTTTATCTTTGATGAGGGAAAAGATGGAGTTGTTATAGGTGATGATGGGTGGCTTTTTACAAAAGAGGAATTTGAATATTATAAAAATTTTACAAAAGAATTTGAACAAAAGAAAAATTATATAAAGAAAGTTAATTCTATATTAGAAAGTAAAAATATAGTGCTTTATGTGGTTTTAATACCAGCAAA
>JALTZE010000285.1 GCA_027051315.1 Micavibrio sp. | reverse complement strand
CAATATTGCGGATCTGTTGTGTCCTGTAATTCATCAAGGAATAGATATTTGTAAGTTGATAAAATTAGGTTTCTTACCTGGCTATGATTTTTAACAATAGTAAAAGCCATAGAACGGCACATAGGGTAATCAGCAATTTTATTTGCAGCACAGTAATCCCATATTTTCACTACTGCTCCGTCAGGTTCTTCACTTAAATCTAAAGGAGAGTACAAATTGGGATTGGTGAAGGCGCTTTTATACTTGCACGGTTGTCCTCCTAATTCTTTCCTCTCATAATCATTCCACCAGTTTTTATCAAAAGGATAGACATCAAAGTCGGCTGGCATCTTAACCCACTCAGGTAAGAGAGATGAAAACCTGCGGGCAATGGATATGAAGAATGCATCGAATGTCGATGAATCAAATCTGCGAGCTAATTCTCTGCCACAACGCAAATTAACCCTATTTTTGATGTTGGCGGCAGCATCGACCTTAAAGCTCAAGGCTAATATTTTTTGAGGTGCTTTGCATGCGCCGGTTTGTAGTAAAAAATTTGCGCGTTGTGCCAAAATCTCAGTTTTTCCAGCGCCAGGGCCTGCTAGGATGGATAAATTTCTCTGATTTTCTTTGATAATTTTTTCTGCTGTCTTGGTTGTTATGAAACCGTCGCTGGGCTCCCATAATTCAGCAGATAGGTATTTACTCATCTTCTGTTCCCCACAACAGGGCGGAACATTTCTTGAAGAGCCTCTTTATAAAATCGGGACATTCTTTCTCAATATCATCCTGATCAAGCTCTAATATATCTGCCATTGCCTGATAGTGGGAGGCAACTTTGCTTTTAGTGCAAAACAGATAGCGATATTTTTTTAATTCTTCGTCAGAATATATATCAACACCATTATCATCATACTTATCAGCCTCATGTTTCTCCCCTAAAACAGCTTTGTCTAAAGTCTCTCTTTCGCTGTCTCGTGCATTAGAAGCATCGTAATAGTCTGGATAAGCAAAAATCATTGCCATATCCAGATCAAGGGGGAAAGAATAGAACACTCCATATTCCTCAAGTCTGATAGTTAAGTTTTTCAGTTGTTCAAAAGTTAAACTTTTCTGCTCTAATTGCTGGGCATTGATGCCAGAAGGAAATAAGAACTTTTTGCCAACTTTTTCCAGTTCATCAATTATATATTTGATACGTAAAGGACCGGCTCCATTTCTTCCTAAATCCATATCAACCAAAGTTAGGAAAGGAATGTTTAAATCTGACAACAGCCGCCACATGTGATTTACATGCCTGCCACCCAATTGTACGAAGGCAACGAAGGAAGGATCTAAATCAAAATCAAGCGCTTTGGCTAATTGCGGAATAACAATTTCTTCTGAAGCGCCTTCCCCCAGAATAACAAGTTTAGAAAAATACAGTTCTGGGTGAGCTAAAATGGCTTGGTTAATATACTTGTAGTCCTCTTCAGATTTATTGGACGGCAACAGAATTCTTTTAACTACAGAATACCGGCTATCAGACGTAATTTCTTGGCGGAAATACCGGATTTGTTCGACTCTCTCCATACGGCGTACAACGCTAGGGGAATGTGAAGTAATTATGCCGGTGGCTTTCAACGTTTTTGTTTTGGTATGTAAAACTTCCAGAATTCGACCCAAATAATAGGGAGAAAGGTGATTTTCCGGTTCTTCGAATGCAAATATTGTAAATACAGGAATGTCTTTATCAAGCTCTTTAAAGCCTTTTACTTTTCCTGCGTGGTGTTTTTGCTCTATTTCATAAAGCGCAATGGCAAGAGTAAAATACAGGAGGGATATTTGACCATCGCTTAACTCGCTTATATCC
>JALTZE010000284.1 GCA_027051315.1 Micavibrio sp. | reverse complement strand
CTCTTAAAAGAGCGCTAAAAACTTCCACACTGTAATAATCAGAAGATGCAAGCGTAATGGCAACAAGTTCTCCCGCTTCTTTATCGTCTTTATTATTAACGATTTTAGCAGCTCTGCTTGTTTCTATTTGGCTTAATCCCCAGCCATTTTTTGCATTATATTCTTTTGCAGCCACTAAAGTTACTGCTTTTTCTATATCTGTTCCATCTCTATTTACTAAATAAACAACATCTTCAAAATTATCGTTTTTTGCTACAAATCCAGAAAGAATAAGTCGCCCTTCAAATGGTAGCTCATTTGCCAACTTTATTACTTCTCTAAGTTCTTGAGCATCTAGATTCTCAAATTCTTTCAACAATTTTGTAGGGTCTTCTTCGGAAGGCGATAACATCCATTTTTTAATTTCATTGATGATATTTTTGTCATTGTCTTTTGCTAAAACAGGATAAAAGCCAGAGATAATAAGGATAACAAAAGAAAGGATTATTTTATTCATTTTTTAACCTGCATATTTAAGTGATAGAAATTTGTATCATTAAAACATAATTTTTTTTAAATTAATAGGAAGCCTTAAATAATATTTCTGGTAAAGTTTTTCGTAACTGTCTATATTCTCATTATAAAAATTCAAATTAAGAAGGTTAAAAATGTCCGTTGATAAGGAAGAATCTGACGTAATCTCGCAACAAGTAAACGGGAAGAGAACTTTCGGCGCAAAGATAAGAGGATATATCTTAGCAGGTATAATGGTAACCGCTCCTATAAGCATCACATTATACTTAACTTATGCCTTTTTGCTTTTTATCGATAGCAGAGTAAAAGGTGTTATGTCTTCATTAAAGATAAACCACGATACTCTGGCTTATACAATTCCTGGTATAGGAATATTAATTGCGATATTATTTTTTATAATTGTTGGCTGGTTTGCTACTAATTTCTTGGGAAAGCTTTTATACAAGGCAGCAGAATATATAGTTCACAAAATGCCAGGGGTGAGGGCAATTTATGGGGCAATTAAACAGATAGTAGAAACAGTTCTAGCAACCCAATCTCAAGCATTTAGAAAAGTGGTTTTAATCGAGTATCCTAGAAAAGGCATATGGTCGCTAGGTTTTTTAACTGGGACTACCAAAGGCGAAGTGCAAACCAATGTAAATTCTGAAACTGTTAATGTTTTTGTTCCAACTACTCCAAACCCAACGTCGGGTTTTCTTTTGTTTTTTCCTAAAAAAGACGTAGTAGAATTGGATATGTCAGTGGAAGAGGGAATTAAAATGGTTGTTTCCGCAGGTATTATTACCCCACCTAAAAAATCAGATAAAAAAATACAGACAATAATCAGTTGACATAATTTATCATTATGTATTATCTTCTCTCCAAATTAAGGAGAACAGAATATGACAAAACATGCAGATTGCTTTTACGCAAATGAAATAGCAAATACTATCATCGATAATAAGAGTTTTATAGGTATAGATAGTAAAGTATATGGAGCAAATTCACTTTATAGAACTACAGGGGTTATAGAAGAACTTTGCAAAATCGCCCATGAAAAAGGCGGGGAAGATAAAAGAAATATACTCGAATATGCAGGTAAAATGATATTGAGTAGAATGAATAGCTCTGAATTACTAACATGTGCTTTTGATAATGTAATGCTTATGTCCCATTTTGCTAATGTTGCCCCACATGTTGACGATAAGTTAAGGTCAGCTAGAATAGCTATAGCAGAACATGTTTATAATAGAGGAATGCCTAAATTTAAAGAGCCTAAGCCTAAACTGTAAATTAAGCATCAGCCAGATTTTAAATTTTCAATGGCTTTATCATATTCAAATAAATATAG
>JALTZE010000283.1 GCA_027051315.1 Micavibrio sp. | reverse complement strand
CTCTATTTCTGATATATCCCTTATCAGAGTTCCTTGTTTTGATATTCCTGTTTCGTGTTTTGTTGCGATATCTGTAGATAGAGATATTTTTATTTTATATTCTATAAGATATGTTGCGCTTTTTTCGCTATTTATATTGAATTTAGCATTTTTTGAAACATTACCTTTGCATAGAAGTTTTATTTTATCTATTGCTGCGTTAGTTATCTCTGAAGGAAATAATATCGTAGATTTTTCTTCGTAAATATCGGGGAGTATAAGTGTTTCCGCATCATTTATTATGTTATTGCTTCTTTCTTCCATATCCATTAGCTAGTACTTTCTATTATTGAAAGAAATTGTTTCAGACGTTTATTTTTTGGTTCTATTAATATTTCTGCTCCTCCTGATTCTATTATTTTTCCTTTATCAAGAAATATAATTTGGTTGGCTACATCTTTTGCAAAATTTACATGATGTGTAATTAGTAATATACTGATATTTTTCTTTTTTAGTTTTTTAAGTATATCAAGAACTTTTGCTGCTTGTTCTATATCGAGGGCTGAAGTAACTTCATCTAGCATTATATATGATGGTTGTAATATTAATGCTCTTGCTATTGCTGCTCTTTGTCTTTGCCCGCCTGAAGTTTCGTTTGGATATTTGTCTATAAAACTTGCCATATCAAATAGTTCTATAAGTTCATCTAGCTCTTTTTTTGCTTCTTCCTCATTTAGAATATTTAGAGCAGGAAATATAATATTTTCACGTAATGTCATATGAGGCCATAAGAATAATTGTTGGAAAACTGCAGTTAATTCTGGCCATGGTCGGGGGGATATTTCATTGATATTCTTTGGTAATGGAAATTTATATTTATTATCATTTAGGATAATTTCTCCTTCGTCAGGGGGAGTTAGCATTGATAATATGCGAAGAAGTGTTGACTTCCCCCCTCCTGAAGGGCCAATTAAAACGGTCATCTCCCCTGCTTTTATAGACAAACTTACTTTATCTATGATTTTTTCATTCTCATAGGTTTTACTTATATTATTTGCTATTAGCATTATTTTGGTACCTCATACGGCTTAGCCACGCGATAAAACGAGTTTTCATATTTTTCATATTTATCAAGTATTTTATCAATGAAGCCACTATATATTAGTTCATCTATTGCGGCATCAAGTGTGAATTTAAGTCTATAATCTTCATGAGGTAAGATTAATGATGTTGGAAAGAGTCTTATAGGATTATTTTTTGTTATATTCTTTATTTTTCCTGGATTTGATATGATATATTTATTCGCAGTATAAGATTCTATAAATGTAACATCAGCTTTTTTTTGTTACTATATTGTGAATAATTTCTGGAGTAGGTGTAAGATTTGGCATGCTTAATATAGAAGCATCTGGAAAGTCATTTTGTGCTATTATGCTTACTAAAGATCCATCAGAAGATGATATTTTTATATCAGGATTGTTGATTAATGATAAGTCATTGTCAAATCTATTATCATCGCTTCTTACCCATACTCCTATTCCGCTATAATATAACGGTCTAGAATATCCGATAAGTGCCCCTTCATTTGCAGAATTCCACCCTCCTGAGCATAACATATCATATCTTTTTGTTCTAAGTCCTTCGATAAAGCTTCCCCAGCCTACTTCCTCTGCCCATTTTATTTTTAGTGATAAGCGTTTTGCTATTTCATTCATTATGTCATAAGTAATACCAGACATATTTCCTGTATTAGGATCTATTATTACATATGGATCATATACTACATACCCACATCGTATAGTTTTTGTTTTCATTATACGGTCATATGAAGTTTCTTCATCATGTGCATATGATGAAGATGATAGAAAAGTTAATATTAATAATATTGATAATATTTTTTTCATAGTTTTTATTCCTTGTCTATTGTTCTGAAATATCTCTGGTATATTTGTGTTTAAGCTACATAGCAAAACCGTTTATGGGTAAGCATATAATAAGAAAGAAAATCCCTAATGCTGTATAAATTTCTACGGGTTTGTATATATGGGCGTTAATTCTTTGTGCGGCACGAAATATTTCTTCTACGGAGATTAGGCTTGCGAATAATGTTGTGTGAAGCATTATTACTTGAAGTAATAATAATCCCGGTAAAACTTGCCTAATTATCAAGGGGAGTTGTACCTTAAAAATAGTTTGTTTTTTTGATAGTCCTGTAACCTTTGCTGCTGTTAGATATTGTTTGGGAAAATTTTCGAGTGCCTCTCTTACCAAATCATATACACCGAATATATTTACAATTGTTAGAGTTAAAGCCGCTGTATAGAATGGGTCAATAACCAAATCGAATATGGATTGGGCAGGATAGTGGAGCCAGTATAAAAATACTAATATAGGAATTCCTGATAAAATAAATGAAAATATTCTTGCAGGGATTCCGATTATTTTGTGATATTTTATTGAACCTATGGCTGTTAAAGTTCCAATTATTATTCCTACTGACCAAATAATTGCACAAAGTTGGACAGTAACTAGCAATCCGTTAAGAAATGCCATATGGTAATCAATTATTATATCTAGTACGCTCATTATTTTTGGCTATATTCTTCTTGTTAGTTTGGTTAATGAATTCTATTATAAGTGTGAAAGATTGGAAAGAAGAAATTATGAAATCTAGTTTTTGTTAGTTTGTTTGGAAATAGTTATATTCAAGGTAAATAATAATGAGTGAAACAATTTATGCATTAAGTACGGCTGCGGGTAAGGGGGCGGTTGCAGTTGTTAGAGTTTCTGGTTGTAGAGCTTTGGAAGGGTTGAAACTGTTATCTGGTATATCTTCCCCTACTCCACGTATGGCTAATTTGTGTAAGTTGGTTGACCCCGTTTCACGTGAAACAATTGACAGCGCATTGGTGGTTTATTTTAAAGGTCCAAATAGTTTTACGGGTGAAGATGTAGTTGAATATTATCTTCATGGTGGGCGTGCTGTAGTTAAATCAATGCTATCTGTTCTTTGTACCCTTGATGGTTATAGAATGGCAGAAGCTGGGGAATTTACAAAAAGAGCTTTTGAAAATGGTAAGGTTGATTTAACAGAGGCGGAGGCTGTCGCTGATTTAGTTGATGCAGAAACTCAGATGCAGAAAAATCAGGCTTTGTCCCAGTTATCTGGCTCATTGTCAAAATTATATGAAGAATGGGGAGATAAGTTAAAAAATTCTTTGGCTTTGCTTGAGGCTAATCTTGATTTTTCTGATGAAGATTTGCCCGATGGATATGACAGCACAATTATTCCAACATTGAAAAAATTAATAGATGATATATCTAATCATTTAGAAGATAATCATAAAGGGGAAAGATTACGTGATGGTATAGATGTAGTGATAATTGGTGCGCCAAATGCGGGTAAGTCTTCACTGATTAATGCTTTGGCAAGGCGAGATGTTGCTATAGTTTCAGAAATGGCAGGAACAACGCGAGATATTATAGAGGTACATCTTGATTTAGGAGGATATCCAGTAATTCTGGCAGATACTGCGGGGCTTCGTCCTGACCAGATAAGTGATGAAGGATATGAAGCTATAGAGTCTGAGGGAATAAAAAGAGCACTTGCAAGGGCTGAAAAGGCAGATATTAAGTTATTGTTATTTGATGGCACAAGCTTGCCTGATATTGACCTTCATACAGTTGGGTTAGCAGATGATAATTCATTATTTGCTGTTAATAAGATGGATTTATATGAAGGGACGGTTCCTGCAATTAATGGGCAAAGACCAATATGTATTTCTGTTAAGAAAAATGAAGGTATAGATAAATTATTATCAGAGCTTTTGGTAAAGATAGAAGATTATATTGGTGAAATATCATCTGAATCCCCTACTCTTACTCGTCAAAGACATAGGGAGTCATTAGAGAAATGTAAAGAACATCTGGAAAGGTCGCTTAATGCGGAAATGCCAGAATTAATGACAGAAGATGTAAGGCTTGCGATGAGAGAATTGGGTAGGATTACGGGGAAAGTTGATGTCGAAGATTTATTAGATGTTATATTTTCTTCTTTTTGTATAGGAAAGTAGTAGGGAAAATATTTGTAGAAATTTATAGTATATTTCTGTTATAAGTCTTTTCTATGAATAAGAGATTTGATGTAATTGTTGTTGGTGGTGGGCATGCAGGTTGTGAAGCTGCTGCTGCTTCCGCGCGCATGGGGGCTAAAACTGCGCTGATTACTCATAAAATTGATACTATTGGGGTAATGTCATGTAATCCTGCAATTGGAGGGCTTGGTAAAGGGCACTTGGTAAGAGAAATAGATGCTCTTGATGGTTTAATGGCTAAAGTTATTGATAAGGCGGGTATTCAGTTTCGTATGCTTAATGCTTCCAAGGGACCAGCGGTTAGAGGACCAAGGGCGCAAGCTGATCGTAAATTATATAAAAATGCTATGCAGGATATATTATTTAGCTATGATAATCTTGAGATAATTGCCGCATCTTGTGAAGATTTGATAATTAATTCTGATGGTGATTTATCGGGAATAGTTACTGGTGATGGAGAAGAAATTTATTGTAAATCTGTTGTTCTTACTACTGGTACTTTTCTTCGTGGAATGATACATAGGGGAGAATATACAAAGCCTGCGGGGCGTATTGGTGATGAGCCTGCAATAGGACTTGCCAAAACATTAGAGAAGCTTAAATTTCCTTTGGGTCGGTTGAAAACAGGAACACCGGCAAGATTAGATGGTAAGACTATTAATTGGTCTATTTTACAAGAGCAGCCAGCGGATAACAATATTGTACCATTTTCTTTTATGAATAAAGAGATAAAAATACCGCAGATTTCTTGCTATATTACTTATACAAACAAGGATACTCATAAAATTATCAAGGATAATATTCATCGTGCGCCTATGTATTCGGGGCAGATAAAAAGCACAGGCCCAAGATATTGCCCATCTATAGAAGATAAGATTATGCGTTTTGCGGATAAAGATAGGCATCAGATATTTCTGGAATTAGAAGGATTAGATGATGATACTGTTTATCCTAATGGAATATCTACTTCTTTGCCTATTGATGTTCAAGATGCTGTTCTGAAATCTATTAAGGGGTTGGAAAATGTTAAAGTTAAGGAATATGGATACGCAATAGAATATGATTTTTGTGACCCTAGAGATTTAAAATCTAGTCTTGAGAGTAGCCGTTTATCAGGGTTATTTATGGCAGGGCAGATAAATGGTACTACTGGTTATGAAGAAGCTGGGGCACAAGGGTTAATTGCTGGAATAAATGCAGCATTGAAGGCGGGTTATGGAGATGGAAGAAGTTTTGTACCAGATAGAGCCGATGCCTATATTGGGGTTATGATTGATGATTTGGTTACACGCGGTGCGCCAGAACCTTATAGAATGTTTACTTCAAGAGCGGAATTTAGATTAAAGTTAAGGTCAGATAATGCAGACCAAAGGCTTACGCAGGCAGGAATTGATATTGGGTGTGTAGGAGATGAACGGCAGAAATTCTGGGAAGATAAAAAAAATAAGTTGGATAAAGCAAGGCAAATGGCTTTTTCTGTACAAGCCAGCCCTAATGAACTTTTGAAATATGGTATTAATGTAAATCGTGATGGGAAAAGGCGTAATATATTTGAGATATTACGTTATCCTGATGTTGATTGGCAAAAATTATGTTCAATATGGTCAGAATTTAAAGCTATTGAGCCAGAAATAGCAGAGCAAATACAAATTGATGCTATGTATCAAGGATATATGGATAGGCAAGATGCTGATATAAAAGCATTTAGGAAAGATGAGGGGCTTAAGATACCAAAAGATTTTGATTATTCATCTGTTGGTAGTTTATCGAATGAGGTTAGAGCTAAATTGGAAGCTGCTAGACCTGAAACTTTGGGTGCTGCTTCTAGGATACAGGGAGTTACCCCAGCGGCATTGGTGGCTTTGCTTAGATTTGTTAAAAGAAGTAATGCAGCATGAAAGAAATAGCAAATTGGCAGAACCTCGTTTCACGTGAAACAATTCTGAAATTGGAAAAATATGACCAGCTCTTACATAAGTGGCAAGGGGCTGTTAATTTAGTTAGTAAGTCAACATTAGATAATTCATGGAATAGACATTTTGTTGATTCTTTGCAGATTTTGCCTTTATTGCCTGAGGGTAAAATTAAATTGATGGATTTGGGTTGTGGTGCTGGGTTTTCTGGTCTGGTGACAGCTATTTGTAGAAAGGATATAGATGTTTTTTTGGTTGAGTCGGATAGTAAAAAATGTGCTTTTATGTCCACAGTTTCCCGAGAAACAAATTCTCCAGTTAAGTTGATTAATGAGAGGATTGAAGATATTTCTGTGCAATTTATTGATATTGTTACGGCGCGGGCTTTGGCATCTTTGGTTAAATTATTAGATTATTCTTGTAAATTTGTAGATGAGAATCCTAATCTTATTTTCTTACTTCATAAGGGAGAAAAATATCAGCAAGAAATAGATGAAGCAAGAAAAGCTTATGATTTTGATATTGATATTTATAAAAGCATATCGGATTCTCGTGGTTGTATTCTTAGAATCTCTAATGTTAATCTTTGTGAATAAGTGGAGGCTCTGCGCTCTATTTAGTTGATAGTAATCTTTATATGATTCATTATTTATATGCTTTTGTAAATCATTGAAAGGATATTCGTGATATGAGTTTTCCGAGAATATTGGCTGTTGCTAATCAAAAAGGTGGGGTGGGCAAAACTACTACTTCCGTTAACCTTGCTACGGCACTTTCAGCGGTAGGAAAGAAAGTGTTGCTGGTTGACCTTGACCCACAGGGTAATGCTACTACTGGTTTGGGGCTTAAAAGGAATATTCTTAACAAAACTGTTTATGATGTGATTTTTGAAGAAGCGGATTTGTCTGATGCAATTAGAGCCACGAAAATACCTAATTTAAGGATTTTGCCTTCTTCTGTGCATTTGTCTGGTGCTGAAATTGAACTTGTTGGAGTGGCAAGAAGGGAGTATAGGCTAAAAAAAGTATTAAGAGATAATATAGGATATGATTATGTGGTTATTGATTGCCCCCCTTCCCTTGGCATGTTGACGTTGAATGCGATGGTTGCTTCTGATTCTGTTGTTGTGCCTTTGCAATGTGAGTTTTTTGCGCTTGAGGGGCTTAGTCAGCTTGTGAAAACTATTGAAAGAATTAAAAAAAGCTTTAATCCAGATTTGGATATTCACGGAGTATTGCTTACTATGTATGACCAAAGGAATAAGCTTTCTTCTATGGTGGCTGATGATGTTCGTTCATTTTTTGGGCGCAAGGTTTATGATACAGTTATACCACGTAATGTAAGGCTTTCAGAAGCACCGTCTTTTGGTTTGCCTGCTATTGTATATGATATGAAATGTGTTGGTGCTAAGGCTTATATAGATTTAGCAAGTGAAGTTCTAAGAAGAGAAAAGAGTTTTAATAGAGAATTACAGGTGGCGTAAATGATAGATGATATGAATAAAGATATAGAAAGTGAAGATGAGCTAGACCATAAGAAAAGAGGATTGGGGCGTGGCTTGTCTGCTCTTTTTGATGATGATGACGATGATGAGATTGTTGCTGCTGTTATTGGTGAACAGGTTAATGTTGAGAATGGCGCAATTAAACGCTCTAATCTAGGTGTTGAGCAGTTAGAACCTGGTAGTTTCCAACCAAGATTACAATTTGATGATAGTTCAATAGACCAATTAGCGGAATCTATTGCTGTGCATGGCGTGTTACAGCCTATATTAGTACGTCCAAAGAAGGGTGAAGAAGGGAAATATGAAATTATAGCTGGGGAAAGGCGCTGGAGAGCTGCACAGAAAGCTCAACTGCATGAAGTTCCTGTGATTATCCATGAGATGGAAGACCAAGCAGCGATGGAGATAGGGCTTATTGAGAATCTACAAAGGGAAGACCTTAACCCTTTAGATGAGGCCTTGGGTTATAAGCGTCTGATGGAAGAATTTGACCATACACAAGAGAAATTAGCTACAGTTATGAGTAAATCGAGAAGTCATATTGCTAATATGGTTAGACTTTTGCATTTACCTGATTCAGTGCAGGCAATGGTTCGTGAAGGGAGTCTTTCTGCGGGGCATGCAAGGGCTCTGGTTACTTTAGATGATGCTTTTTCTGTTGCTAAGAAAGTTGTATCACAGGGGTTAAATGTTCGTCAAACAGAAGCGTTAGCTCTAAAAATAAGTGAAGGGGTGAAAGCGAAAAATAAAGAATCTTCTTCAAAAGACCCAGATACGGTAGCTCTAGAAGAAGAAGTATCTAATGCTTTGGGAATGAAAGTATCTATTAATGTAAAAAAGGGTGGAAAAGGGTCGTTAAAGATTGATTATAAATCATTAGACCAGCTTGATGATTTACTGCATAGATTATCGCAAAGCTCTGCACATATGTAAAAGGATTGTGTATGTGGTTTCACGTGAATCATTAATATTTTGAATTTGTAATTATCTTATTGCAATGCCTAGTATGGTTTGGGCTATAAGTATTTCAGGCGGATTTCCTGTTTGTTTTGTTTTTGCTTCTAATTCAGTTAGTTTAGCTATTATATTTTCAAGAGATTTTGTTGAATGTTTTTGTAGCTGAGCTTGAAAGCTTTGTTTATGTTTAAAGAAAACAGGTGGTGAGAGTGATTTTATTGCTGTTTCTTGGGGCGTTCCCTGTTCTATCTTGCATTTTGTGATATATAAACGTTTGAAATGATTTTGTATCATTCTTAGAATCATTATTACTGATACACCTTCTTCTAGTAGATTCTGGAAATCTTTTTGTACCTTTTTTGGGTTTCCGCTTGCAATGGCATTTATTAATTCGTCAATCTCAGATGTTCCCGAATTGCCACAACAATTTATTGCATCCTCAAGAGTTATGTTTCTACTTTCTCCCATATATATTATTAGTTTTTCAATTTCTGACCTTATTTGTTGTCTATTTTTTGTTAGATTTATGGATAAGAAATTTATGGCGTCTGGTGATGCTTGCATATTTTCTTTTGATAAAATTTCCCTAATTAGCTCGGAGATATTCCTTATATCTTCTTCGTAGCATGGT
>JALTZE010000282.1 GCA_027051315.1 Micavibrio sp. | reverse complement strand
AATATAGATAAAACACAGCCAGCTTTTGATTTTCTGCTTTTAACATCTTGGGCAATTTTATCCATATCTGCCCCCAATTTTACCTTATCTCTTTTTCTCATATCATAATGAATAACTTCATTATCATCTATTGATAAATCGGCATCATCTTTGCCAGCATCAAAATAAAGGTCTAAAACACAATTTTTTGAACGATATTGCCATACAACAACTCCCAAATCTCTCCTTTCAAGATTTGGTTTATTAAATACCGCATATACATCTTCAGCATTAAGTTTTAAGAAATTATCACTATTTTCCTGAAGCAAAGAAGCTACATTTTGTACATATTTAGTACCTGCATATGAATTTACATCTCCCCCATCAGGAAAATGATATGATAAATGAAAAATATCATCAGAGCTGCTATAAGCAAAAGCAGTAGCCATCTGAATCTTAGAACTCTGCCCAGAAATAGCAAAAGTCATAGCCATAAAAATCACAAATGATGCAAATATATAACGATTTTTACGAAAAAAAAGCCTTACACTTCTAACAAAGCGTAAAACCTGCCTGCCAACAGTCATTCTCTTATCAATATTACCTATCATGTCTAACTTTCTTTTTTGCCGAACAAAATCTTTTCGACCTGCGCATAACACCTTAAAAATACAAAGCACCTACATCGTGCCCTTAATGGTGATATGTGAAACTCACATATTGCGTCTTATAATATATAAGAGCCGCATAACGGCTCATATACAAACTTTTACATAAAAAATAATGTAATTTCAAGCTAATACTTAAAATATATTTATTATTCAGCAGCTTCCATAGCACTATTGCCAAATAAACCACCTTCTTCGCTCACAGTTTCAGAACCTCTCGATGAAGTCTTTTTCGAAGCTTCTTCACTTTTGGCAGTGCTTCTGTTTCCTGCCTTACTAGGCTTTTTTTCAGAACCGCCTTTCGCCTTTAACGGACCAATTTTACCATCAAGAACAGCTCCAGCCTCAACAGCCAATTCTCTATAAGAAATAGCACCAGTGATAGAACCCGATGATTTAATTGTTAAACGTCCATTAACTGTCAAATCACCTTCAAAACGACCAGCTATAGTAGCCTCATCAATTTCTACAGTACCATAAAATACACCACTTTCTGATATTTCAAGAACACTTGCTCCCTTTAAAGCTGCTTCTATCGTACCTTCAACAACCAAATGGTCACATGATTCAATCTCACCTGACATTGTGATACCTTGACCAACAACAAGACGCCTTCCATTTGAGACACTTGCCTCTTGCCCTGCGCTATATGAAGGAGAAGAATAACCAGAATATGAACCAGGCATTCTTCCAGCCGCTGTATTTGAGTAATTAGCCGCACCCGGAACTTCTACTGTTCTTTCTTCACTATCTTCATTTGTTTGTGTCTGAGCATTCATTGTTTTGCTTTCCTCTTCATTTTGATTTTTTTTCAACTCACTCTCAGAGGAAGGTACATTGCCCTTACCACCGATAAAAGATGAATTATGACTTACTTTCTGAGCTTCTCCCTTGGGGCGATGAAACATAATATTCCCTCCAGAACTAAACTGTTAAACTCGGCGAAAAGCCGATATAAAAATTAAAAACACTGCAATTTGAATAAGCCGAAGCTAGCACGACATACCAAACTGTGCAAGCATATAATCTTTCTTTTATTGTAAAAAAATGACAAGATTTTGTTATAATTATGATATTTTATTGTTAGAAACTCTATTTGCAATTATCTTTGAAATTATCTATATACCCATACCAAGCTTTATCCCCATTACCCCCATTCATAATATACATTTGCGTCCCCCAATCAAAATGCCAAAATTCATTA
>JALTZE010000281.1 GCA_027051315.1 Micavibrio sp. | reverse complement strand
GGTCTATAGAGAATTGAAAAAGCGATCACCATCAATGTTATTGACCGATCAACATCATGTTATTACGCATAATTAGCCAATCAGCAATTAATTGATTTTCTTGTGTACTTTTAGCTTGATAGCGATAGCAAGTTTCACTTATCAAAAACGCTCGACAAACCAAGGATATACTCGTATCAAAGTGGCTCAAGGCCTTTTGTGCGAGTAACCGTCTTGCTGATGGCTTTACCACTTTTTTTGCAAAGCTTCCTGTACCATTTCAGCTTTAAGCTTCTCTTCAATATACATTTTTTTAAGTCGACGGTTCTCCTCTTCAAGCGCTTTCATGCGAGCCATAAGTGATGTATCCATACCACCATATTTTGAACGCCATTTGTAAAAGGTTGATTTACCAATATTATGCTCTCTGCATAAATCAGGCACAGGTATACCAGATTCGGCTTGTTTTAAAATAGCCATAATTTGGCTGTCTGTAAAATTTGATCGTTTCATTTGAAATCTCCTCTCTTTATTTTACGAGAAAACTCCACTTTAGAAATCAATTATTTTTCGGGGGGATTACCGTTCGTCTTCAATTATTCGTAATCGAGGTTTATTTTGGTCATTTAGAGTAATAAACACTTTTGACAAAGCATTTGTAAATTGAGTGTTAAATGACTTCCTGTCATAAGTTAACAGTGTTTGGTGTGATCTTATAAAATGAAAAAGTTTATTTTGGTGAACTTTTGGAAATTTCTCACAATCTTCAATTAAATCAGGCAAATGAACTAGGCTTCTATACTTAGTAGAAAAGTTATTTCTCCCATCTTCCTTTTCTTCCCCTTCCATCTCTTCAATTTTCTGGAACTCTTCCAAAAATACATTTCCATCAAACTCGTCTATTTTTTTTGTAAATACGTATTTACTGGACTGTTGGAGTTGTTCAAATAGTTTTGATAAATGTAGTACTTTTGATTGAGCTATCGCTTGTCTAGTTGTAACCCTTAAAAGCAAAAAAAGAACATAATTTGTTAGAAAAATTGTTGTGAAGCGTTGTTGACCATCTATCAGGTCATGGGTTTGTTTTTCTCGATCAGCAACTGTAACAACCGACCCAGCAAAATACTCTGTTTCATATTGGCTGTGCCAGTCCTCAATTAGCTTCTTGACCATGTCTTGATCCCAACTATATGGTCTTTGATAATGAGGAATTTTGATTTTATTAACATCCGTTCCTTCTGACTGTACATCACCGCTAATCTGATAAAAATTAACTATTTTTGCGCCTTTTAAATCCATTTGATTTCTCTTTATTGCTATTTATTAATTTAAGTGCTCTCTTGCAAAAGCTCTGAATTCATCAAAATCTATTTTATTATCTTGATTAAAATCGAACTCTTGTAAAATTTTAGAACTTTTACCTAACCCTTTTTCATTGAGTAAAACCTCTACAAGTTCAATTAATTCCATCTTTGAAATATAGCCATCAGAATTCTTATCGAAAAATTCAAATAGCTCTTCTAATTTCTCCATATTAAAAGTCCACTTCTAAATTATCGTTATCTAAATTTTGTTGAGAGCGTTGCTCGTTTCTTAGTGCCTGCTCTACAATTTTCTTTTCCAAAGTGTCAATACCAGTAGGATCACCGGGGTTTTCATCCATCCAGCTTTGAATAATTGATAAGCCTGCGTTGCAATAGCCTTCAAATACCTTTACTGCATCATTTAGATTTTCATACTTCAAACACGTAGCATCTTTCATTTTTAATAATGCTAGTAAATATATATAGGTATCTTGTTGAGTATTGGCATAGGTGCCTAGAGTGATCTGGATTTTGTCAGAACTTACCGGCTCAAACTTATCGTGTGAGTAG
>JALTZE010000280.1 GCA_027051315.1 Micavibrio sp. | reverse complement strand
TAGTTCTAAATTATGTTCATCAAGGTGGAACCAATCCGCCCCTTAATGCAAGAGCATCTGATTTACCAGCAATGGGTAGTTCTGTGCTAGGAAATGATGAATCTGGAACTGTAAATTGGGGACATGCTTCGCCTGCTTTACTTAATGAATTCTATATTAATGGACAATTTAGTAAGGTACGTTTTGAATGTTCAACCAGCAGACATAGCCGTAAGATGAATTTTTATAATACTAGCCAATCATGTATAGATTATCTTAGAACTGGAGGAAATCCGACAGGTTATGAATGTAGAGATGTAAGGGCTGGTAGTACTCTTCTTACGGGGCATAATGCATATATTCCAAATAGTAATGTTTATAGCAGATGGTATGATCAAGGGTCAAATGCTCTTACTTGGTACCCTTTTTATGAAAGTGGGTTAAGATATTGGGGTATTGGTGTAAGCACCGATGAATGGGTATGTGATGACCTTAATGACACAAATGGTGCATATGATACAATACATCGCGTATGGATAAATTAAGATGTAAATTTATTGATTAATGAGTCCTAACTGACCCTATAGCTGTTCTAAACAATATCGGGATAGCTATAACTTTTTTTACAAAGGGAATCTAACGCTGACTATAGTTCCAACTCCTAGTTTGGATTCTATATGCATAGTTCCGTCATGAAGTTCAACTAGCTCTTTGGTGATTGCAAGACCAAGACCAGAACCTTCGTAATCTCTGTTAAGATGTGAGGCAACCTGTTCAAAAGGTTTCATAATCGTTGGAAGTCTATCAGCAGGTATCCCAGAGCCATTATCTTGAACCTTGATAACGACATAATTATCACGTTCCAGACATCTTATATCTACTTTGCCACCATTATCTGTAAATTTGACTGCATTAGATAGTAAATTTAATAATATCTGAGTTACAGCTCTTCTATCTGCTTCTATCTCTATTTTATCAGAAGAAAACTCACTTTTAAGCCTGATACCAGCATCGCAGACTTTTCCTTCCATCATATGGGTAACAGTAGCTACAATATTATTAAGATTTATTTTTTCTTTATCTAGCTCATATTTACCTGCCTCTATCTTTGACATATCAAGAATATCACTGATAAGGTCAAGAAGATGTTCTCCGCTATCTCTTATTCCCTCTATGTAGTCCATATATTTTTCTGTACCTATTGGACCTAACATTTGCCTTTGCATCATTTCTGAGAAGCCAATTATAGCGTTAAGAGGAGTTCTTAATTCATGGCTCATATTTGCAAGAAATTGTGATTTTGCTGCATAAGCTTTTTCAGCGATTTCTTTTGCTGCCATTAATTCTTTTTCATGTTCATGACGCTCTGTAATGTCTTGCATAATACCAAATAAAGCAATAACATCACCATCTTCATCACATTCACATCGTCCCTCACAATGGACATATCGTATCTGTCCATCAGCTTGCTTGACCCTAAAATCCATGTCATAATTTCTGCGTTCCATCATTGCACGTTGGAATGCTTGCATCATTCTTCCTGCATCACTACGATGCAATAAAGCATTAACCGAAGCTAAAGTAGGAGTGAATTCATATTTTGAAACCCCGAAAATATTATAAATTTCATCTGAAAGGTTGATTTCTTCTTCTCCGACTGTCCAATACCAGTGCCCCATATGTCCTATTGATTGGGCTTCTTTTAACTGAGATTCACGTTTTTCTAGCTCAAGTTTTTGTTTTTTTATTTCTGTGAGGTCATGACCAGTAATATAAATCATATTACTGACGCGCTTCATTCTCCATTCCATCCAGCATATTTTTCCAGATAAATCCTTAACTTTGGATTCAAAATCAATTATATAGCCGTCTATATTCGCGCTATTTTGCAT
>JALTZE010000279.1 GCA_027051315.1 Micavibrio sp. | reverse complement strand
AATAATTTTAAATATTTTAATAAAAAATTAATAAAGAAAAATATATAATAAAAACTTCAGGACGAGAGGATAATCATGTCACTAGGAAAAATAATAAAAAATGAAATATTTTCTATAAGCACGATATTAATGGTCGGGATACCTTTGGCTGCATCTCTTACAAGCGATAGCAATATCCGAGAAATGACCAGTAAAAAACTATCTGCGGCACTTCCTACAATAACAAGCTCAATGCCTAAAACTGATATTTCAAATAAAATAGAAAAATCATTAAAAGCAACAAAAAGAACTATAACAGGAAAAAAGCAATATTCCTTTAAAACTCCAAAATCAGGAAATACAAAATCTTCTCCCAGAACATTATATATAAATAGGTAATATAAATCTGTGAGCTAATCACAGTAATATATTGGCATTTCTCAAATTAATATATACAAATATTCATATCCTTTAAATTTCTTGCTGAGGGAAAGCCTTGCGAAAAGATATATATTCTCTATTTATAATTTTCCTTACCTCTATAATTTTAACAAGCTGCGCGCAAGAACCAAAACCTCATATTCTTGAACTTCCAAAACCGCAACCATTGCTTGGAATACATGAGCCAAATAACTCCGTATTAATGTCAGCAATAGAAGACTATATAAAACTTCGCCTTGCCCCATCTTTTACAAGATTCGAATATGCAAGGATAGATTTAAATAATGACGGTAGAAGAGATGCTATAGTTATGTTTAAATCACCAAATAATTTCTGGTGTCATGAATATGGATGCAGAGTAGTTATATTCAAAGCACATAATGAAAATTTTGGGCTTTTATCTGAAATGAGTTTGGTCAGAGGTCCACTTCTAATATCAGAAAGCACAACCAATGGGTGGCGTGATATAATAATACGTGAAGACGGGCGCGGTGCAAAAGCAAGATACGTAGCAATGCGCTTTAACGGCATATCATATCCCCCAAATTCCCAATATGAAAGAACATATTATAATATAAATAATTTTAACGGTACAAGAATACTACCTTAAAGCTTTACCACCTAATATTCGCACTATCCCTATAGAAATAACACATAAAACTGTACTGCATATAGCAGGAACAAGCATCATAGGCATCTGTTCAAAAGCACCATTCACAAATAAATAAATATAAACAACAATTGAAATAACAAGAGAAATAGATATAAGAGCATCCATTAAACGTGATTTTTTATAAAAACCAAAACCAAGAAAAACATAAACAGGAGTGAGGATAAAAAGCATTCCTGCAGCACTAAACAAAAATTGAATTACATCAGATATTGTCAAAGCAAGAACACTCATACAAACCAATATTAGAATCATAACAATTTTTGAAAATTTTATATAAGCATCTCTATTTTCGGTAATTTTAGGTGGAAGAAAATTCTTTGCCAATGTCGAAGCAGTTAAATAACAACTAGTATCTAATGTAGACATAGTAATAGCCATAAATACCACAGCAATAAATGCCATAAGTGGAACTGACATAAAATTACCCTTAAATATTTCATATACTACTTGGTCCATAGCAACATCTGCTGGAACAAAATCCTTCACCGCCATGCCAAGAAAAATCAAACTAAGAGTCATAATAATGAGAAAAAGCCCTGCAGCAGGAAAACCATATTTTATTACTTTTCTATTTTTTGCAGAAAAAACTCTCTGCCAAGTTTCAGATGTACTTAAAACAAAGCAAAATCCAATAAAAAAGAATGTAAAATTGTCCAAACTGCTAGAAGAAACAGCCGTACCAAAATCCAAAACATATTCAGCTTTAGGAGGAAAGAATAAAGGAATTGCAATCAATGATAATATAATAAAAAATTGAATAGCATCAGTTTTTACAACAGTATCA
>JALTZE010000278.1 GCA_027051315.1 Micavibrio sp. | reverse complement strand
ATAAATTTGAAGAATTTAACAAAGGAAATTATAAAAAATCTGAGAGAATAACAGCCTTTTATCCCTATATAAGAGTTTCAACGCAAAAAGCAAGAAGAAGTGATACCAGATTTTCTTATGGTTTTGCTCCAAGAGCAGGAACATATAGTACAACAGTAACAAGACTTGATATTTTTAAAAAATATTACGAAGAACAAATAAAACTCCTTTTAAAAAATCATAATCAACCAATAGAAATAGGGGTAAGCAACACAGCAATACCAGTTCATTTTGCACTAGGGGAAGATTATTATTTAGAAGCAGACTTATCCTCTAAACAAATAGAAGATTTACAGAACATCTTTGAGCAACCTGATTTATCTTTGATAGATGACCAAATAGCAAATGGTTATTTTGTCGCTGGTGATGATGAAGACCAGCCACTCTCACTTTTTACAGCACCCAGAGCAGATATATCTTTGCAAAGGCTTAAACATTATACGGCCACAAATTCAAAACATTTTCAAAATTACGTGATATATACTAATTACCAATTTTATATAGATGAATTTATAAGAATATGTCATGAACTTATGGCACCATCGGGTGAAGATAACGAATATACGGCTTTTGTAGAACCAGGAAATAAAATAACCACAAACAGCAATTATAAAGATAATCCAGAAAAAGACAGTGATGGCTTTGTGCTAAAACGTATGCCCCAAATGCCTGCATATCATCTAAAAAGAGCAGATGGCAGCGGTATAACTATGATTAATATAGGGGTAGGGCCGTCAAATGCAAAAAATATAACAGACCATGTGGCTGTCCTTCGCCCTCATGCATGGTTAATGCTTGGTCATTGCGCTGGTTTGCGTAACTCTCAAAGGCTTGGCGATTATGTATTAGCACACGGATATTATCGTGAAGACCAAATATTAGATAAAGACCTTAATCCTAAAATACCAATACCAGCTTTATCAGAAATTCAGCTTGCCCTTGAACAAGCTGTTAGCGAAATAACAGGAATGCAAGGATATGACCTTAAAAAAGTAATGAGAACAGGAACAGTTGCAACAGTAGATGATAGGAACTGGGAATTAAGAGCATCAATTTCCCAAAATAGAAATCTTAGCCAGTCAAGGGCAATAGCCCTAGATATGGAATCAGGAACAATTGCCGCCAATGGCTTTAGATTCAGAGTACCATACGGAACTTTATTATGTGTTTCTGATAAACCTCTTCATGGTCAAGTTAAACTTCCAGGTATGGCAGAAAGCTTTTACCGACAAAGGGTAGAACAGCACTTACAAATAGGACTCCGTACCATGTCATTACTAAGAGAAATAGGAGCTGAAAAACTTCACTCAAGGAAGCTAAGAAGCTTTAACGAAGTAGCATTTCAATAAAAAACGGGGCAGTAAAACCCCGTTTCTATATAATTATACAATTTTGTAATTACACGGAAATATCCACAATTGAACCCCGCGCCTGATTATTAATTTGTTCCTCAAATCCATTTAATCCATTTGCAGAAGCGACGACCTCACGTCCCGAACGATCATTCCTTGTGTCCGTATTTTGACTTTCTGCAGAGGCGGTACCTGCTGGCTGTGGCGTGTTATTTTTAGGTTTTTGCTCATCAATATCTTTATCCTGCCTTGCCGCAGCATTAGACTGGAAGCTAGGCTGTGTAAAATTATTTTGTTGAACGTAACCATTAACTAATCCAACCATAAATTAATACCTTTCTACATATAATGATTAATGTACCACATATACTATAACATATAAAAAGCTAAAAAATCATTTAATGCAAATATTTATTTTTACTTCAATCTCATATAGCTGTATTATATCTTTGATAATAACTGCTTTATTCAGTATAAATCATATTAATAC
>JALTZE010000277.1 GCA_027051315.1 Micavibrio sp. | reverse complement strand
ATATGAAGATAATAGAGATATAAATGTTGTTTTCCCAGTAGTACCAGAGAAAATAGCTTTATATTATGTGGTTGAATATGACGATAGGGAATATCCGTTTATATTTGGAAGTAAAAAGTAAAAAAAAGCTATAGGGCTGTGTGAATCATTTCACACAGCCTGAATTGTTTATTTGTTGGCTTTTTGGTCTTTTTCGCGTTTGATTCCTTCGATGATTAGCTGTTTTGCTTTATCTGAACCTTCCCATCCTTTCATTTTGACCCATTTTCCTTTTTCAAGGTCTTTGTATCTTTCAAAGAAATGCTGAATTTGTTCAAGCAATATTTGAGGAAAATCGGTATATTCTTTGATGTCAGAGAACATAGGATGAGTTTTATCAACGGGAACTGCAAGAATTTTTTCATCTTGTCCTCCATCATCTTCCATTACCAAAACTCCAACTGGACGTGCCTTGATAACAGCACCTGGAACTATTGGAAATTGGCAATATACAAGAACATCGACAGGGTCGCCATCACCGCCTAATGTATTTGGTATGAAACCATAATTTGCAGGATAGAACATAGCCGTATGCATGAAACGGTCAACAAATATTGCACCGCTTTCTTTATCCATTTCATATTTTACGGGGTCGCCGCCCATTGGGTTTTCTATTACCACATTTATGTCATTGGGGGCGTCTTTACCTGCTGATATTTTTGATAAATCCATTTTCTTTCTCACTTATTAGTTATTTCTATAATAATTTTGTATATGTATATTTTTTACAGGCCATTATTAAAAGAACAAGGGATAAAAAGCAAACTATATTTATTTTTGCTGTGTGGTAGTTAATCTTATATTTTTAATAAATATTATTGTTTTATTTTTTGTAAAATTTCTTCCCAGCCTTCTTGCATACCGCAAAGTTTACCCTTTGCGATTGAGTTTTCGAAATTTTCACCTTTTAGTAAGTTATAAGCTGCCCACATTGCTCCCGCACGGTTTGCAGTTGCGCAGTGAAGAATAACGGAGCCATCACATTCATCAAATATTTCTACAAATTGTTTGGCTTTATCTAGTGTAAGTCCTTCTTTCCCTTTTATTGGTATGGATATATATTTTACTGATGAATTTTCGGCTGCTTTTATTTCATCAGCTTCCTTTTCTTCCTCGGTTCTAAGGTCTATTATTATTTTGTAGCCTTGATGATGAAGTTCTGGGAATGATGCAGGGTTTATTGTTCCTGCAGTGGCAAGTTTATTGCTGATTTTTCTAAAATTTACGGCATCAACCATTTTTGATTCTTTCTTGATTAAGTTTTTTATTAATAATAATGGTAGCCATAAAAGATGCAAATAAAATCTTCACTTTTATATAAATTTGGTTATTATGCTTGGATTGCATCTAAATAATAATCTATAAGGGTTTTAACCGATGAGCATGAAAACGGTAAATGACATTCGTTCGGAATTTTTAAAATATTTTGAAAAAAATGGGCATGAAGTTGTTGCTTCTTCTCCGTTGGTTCCACAAAATGACCCTACTTTGATGTTTACAAATGCGGGTATGGTGCAATTTAAGAATGTATTTACAGGTAATGAGGTAAGACCTTATACACGTGCGACAAGTTCCCAAAAATGTGTAAGAGCAGGGGGAAAGCATAATGACCTTGAAAATGTTGGTTATACTGCGCGTCATCATACTTTTTTTGAAATGCTTGGTAATTTTTCTTTTGGTGATTATTTTAAGGAAGATGCGATTGCCTATGGGTGGGAATTAGTTACCAAAATTTATGGATTACCAAAGGATAAATTGTTGGTAACTGTTTATCATGAAGATGAAGAGGCAGCAACAATATGGAAGAAAGTTTCAGGTCTTTCTGATGATAAAATTATAAGAATTACAACATCCGATAATTTTTGGGCAATGGGTGATACTGGTCCTTGCGGTCCTTGTACAGAGATATTTTATGACCATGGTGAACATATTTTTGGTGGTCCTCCTGGTTCACCTGATGAAGATGGTGATAGATTTATAGAAATATGGAATATTGTATTTATGCAATATGAGCAGATAGATGCTGATACAAGAGTTAATCTTCCTAATCCTTCGATTGACACTGGTATGGGGCTTGAGAGGATTTCTGCTATTTTACAAGGAGGTCATAGTAATTACGATATTGATTTATTTCAAAGATTATTAGAGCATAGTTCTGACCTTACCTTTACTGATAAAAATCTAGTTTCACACAAAGTTATTGCTGACCATTTGCGTTCTTCGGCTTTTTTGATTGCCGATGGTGTGCTTCCTTCGAATGAAGGGAGGGGGTATGTTCTACGCCGTATAATGAGGAGAGGTATGAGGCATGCTCATCTTCTTGGGGCTCAAGACCCGTTGATGTATAGGTTGTTTCCTACTCTTGTTTCATTGATGGGTGATGCTTATCCAGAGCTTCATAGGGCAGGAAGTCTTATTACAGAAACATTGAAGATGGAAGAAGCAAAATTTAAGAAGACTCTTGAACGTGGTCTTAAATTACTTGATGAAGAAAGTGAAAATTTGAAAGAGGGTGATGTTTTAAAAGGTGAAGTTGCTTTTAAGTTATATGATACATATGGTTTTCCGCTTGATTTGACCCAAGATGCTTTGAAAAGTAAAAAAGTAGAGGTTGATGTTGAAGCTTTTAACAATTGCATGGAAAAACAAAAAGCAGATGCAAGGGCGGCGTGGGTAGGCTCTGGAGATGCTGCTACTGAAAAAATATGGTTTGAATTAGAAGAAAAATTCGGGGCTACTGACTTTTTGGGATATGATGCAGATAGTGCCGAAGCTGAAGTGCTTGCCATTATAAAAGATGGAAAGATTAGCGATTTTGCTGATAAGGAAGAAGAAGTTTTTGTAATTACAAATCAAACTCCTTTTTATGGTGAATCAGGTGGGCAAGTCGGTGATATAGGTGAGATTTCTTTTGAAGGTGGTGTTGCTGTAGTTAAAGATACACAAAAGAAGCTTGGTAAGTTGCATGTTCATAAAGTATCAATTGTTAAGGGAAGGCTGGAAATAGGTTCTTATGTAAGTATGAAAATTGATAGTGAAAGACGTGCTGCGATAAGGGCAAATCATTCTGCTACTCATTTGTTACATGCTGCTTTGAGAAAGGTTTTGGGTGACCATGTTACCCAGAAAGGTTCTTTGGTTACTTCTGACCGTTTACGTTTTGATATTTCTCAACCAGTGGCGTTGACTGAGGAGCAAAAAAAAGAAGTTGAGAAGTTGGTGAATGATGAGATTAGAGCAAATACAGATATAACAACCAGATTAATGAGTCAGGAAGAAGCTATAAAATCAGGTGCAATGGCTCTATTTGGTGAGAAATATGAAGATGAAGTTCGTGTTCTTTCCATGGGTAGAATGAAAGAAGGAGAATTTTTCTCAGTTGAGCTTTGTGGAGGAACGCATGCTAGAAGAACAGGTGATATAGGATTATGTAAGATTATATCAGAAAGTGCGGTTTCTTCTGGTGTTAGGCGTATTGAGGCTGTTACGGGAGCAGGAGCTTTATCATATATAGAGGAGCAGCAAAATATTCTTAATGAGGCTTCATCTGTTCTTAAGACTTCACCTAGTGAGCTTGTTGTTCGGATAAAGTCTTTGAGTGAAGAGCGTAAAAAAATGGATACGGAGATTAAAAAACTTCGTAATGAAATTGCAACTGGAGGGACAAAAGCAGATTTTGAAGTTAAAGATATTGCTGGGCTTAGATTTACTTCGCGTATTTTAACTGATTTTCCTGCGAAGGATTTAAAGCCTATGGCTGATGAGCTTAAAGAGCGAATTTCTTCTGGTGTTGTTGCTTTGGTTGCTGTTAATGAGGGGAAGGCTTCTATTGTTGTGGCTGTTACAGATGATTTGGCAGGTAAGATAAATGCTGTTGACCTTGTGAAAGTTGGTTCAGAGATTCTTGGTGGAAAAGGTGGCGGCGGGCGTATTGATATGGCACAAGCTGGTGGTCCGAATGGTAGTGCGGCAAATGATGCAATTGAAGCAATTAAGGAAAAGCTAGTTATATAATTGGGTTTATATTTTATATGCTGTATTTCATTTGTCTTAAGAAAGATATGTCAACTGGGCATAGTCTTTCTACATCGGAAGGGTCTGGATTTCTTGGGATATCTGTTTCCTTTAGCTGATGTTTTCTAAGTAGATGTTCCATTTCGTTGACATATCTATCTCTTATAGCGGGGTCTATATGTCTGATAAGATTATTTTCTTTTCTTGCTATGTAATTTATAATTTTACAGGTATCTCTATATTGTTCTATTCGAATATTGCATGAATTAACCATTCCTATATATTTTCTACTTTGTATAGGAGATATGTTACCTTCATCTAATTCACTTTGATAAATTTCTCTTTTTTGTTGAAGTATTCTTATTTGTTCCATTTTTTTATGAGAATGTTTGTAATATTTATCCATACAGTCAAAAGCAATTTGAATTTCTGCGACATGACCTCTTTTTATTTCAAATGGAGGAAAGCTATCTGAATCAGATTCTTCAAGTGGGAACCATGTATTTGCATGTAATATTGCATAGCCTGTTTCTGGGTGTGGAGTATGATATCTGTTTTTTTGTAAAACAGTTTCACCGTTAAAATCCCTAAAAATAGTGCTATCTTCGTTAGCAGGCATAAGTTCTTTTTCATATATTTCTAAGGCAGTTGAAGCATCCGAGCTTGATGGGATAACTATTTTTCCCCTTATTGCATCACATATTACTGAAGGATTAGGTATATTCCCTTCACTTACTTTTCGTTTAAGTGATGAATCATCTTTATAAAGATTTTTTTTGGGATTTATATCATCTCCGGTTACAACATATGCACCTGGAACTAAGCTTGCCAAATAATTCAGATATCTTATAAATGGTTCTTCTATTAATCTAGCATCTTGTTTTATTTGTTTAATTGCCTCTTCGGGGTTTCTTACGTTATCAACATCTTGGAGTATTTTCGGTTCACCATCAACCATCATATAGGTGGCACCACTTGCGACTTTATATCCACCTGGTAAGTTTTTACAATTCTGGTTAAATGGTTCTTTTAAATTTTGTATTATTCTCATATTTTATTAAATATAACTTATGTTATTATTAACTTCCCTGTTTCTAAATGCTAACATAATTTTCATATAAAAAGAAATATAAAAATCCTTTAAATTAGAAGAAAGAAATATTATTACTCATAAAATCTTAAATTTTTTTTATTCTTGCATATCTAGTTACAGATATATATAACGCAGTTACATTTGTAACTATGAATATGTGAGGAATTTTAAAAATGGCTGTAGAGCGTACATTATCAATTATTAAACCTGATGCAACAAAACGTAATCTTACAGGTGCTATTAATGCTAAATTTGAAGAAAATGGTCTTCGAATAGTGGCACAAAAGCGCGTTAAATTGACACGCAAGCAAGCGGAAGGTTTTTATGCAGAGCATAAAGAGCGTCCATTTTTTGGCGAACTTGTTGAGTTTATGATTTCTGAGCCTGTTGTTTTACAGGTTTTAGAAGGTGAAAATGCAGTAATGAAAAATCGTGAAATTATGGGGGCTACTAATCCTGCGGAAGCTGATGAGGGAACAATTCGTAAAGAATTTGCTCTTTCCATTGGTGAAAATTCAGTACATGGTTCTGATTCTGCTGAAAGTGCGGCTCGTGAAATCACTTATTTCTTTAGTGATAATGAGATAGTAGGATAATATTTACTATCTTTTATTTTTAAAACCTCCTGATTTTAAGGAGGTTTTTTTATTTATCCAAGCCAGTTATATAATATTATTTTGGATTTTGTGAATGTTGATGATAGTTCTAAATGAATTATTCCAGATATAGCATTTATATCAGGATTTTCTTCATTTTTTGCTATTCTTTCGATTTCTTTTGCTATTCTTTCGATTTCAATCAAGCCAAAATTTCCTGACATTCCTTTTAATTCATGAGCCTTTCCACATATTTTTTGTATGTTATTTTCATTTGAGGCTATTTTTAGTTTTTCTATTATTTCTTCTGCTTTTTCAAATAATCCATCAGCAAGTTCTTTTACTTGCTCTTTTCCT
The DNA here is from genome assembly GCA_027051315.1 of Micavibrio sp. Lineage (GTDB taxonomy): Bacteria > Pseudomonadota > Alphaproteobacteria > Micavibrionales > Micavibrionaceae > JALTZE01. The sequence continues at coordinate 3,127 of JALTZE010000277.1, read as the reverse complement.
AAAGAATTTTTTAATCCTGCAAGCATGCTTTCGTCAAAGATTTTATTCTGAGATTGGGGCTGGGCGTTTTCTGTCGCTGTTTTGTTATCAGTTTTTATTAAATCTTTTATATTATTTTCTTCATCTAATTTTTTTATTGCTATTTCGAAACTGTCTTCGTCAAGGTCTATATCATCAATTAGGTTATCTTTTACTATTTCCTCTGTTTTTTCTTCTGATGTTTCTTTGTTTATTTCTTTAGGAGTTTTGTTTTCTGTGAAATTATCTTTCGGTATATCGGCAAATGGGTCATATTGGTCATCTGATATTTTCCCAATGTAATCAGGATATTGGCTGGTAGTTTTAGCTTTTGTTTCTTCTTCTATTTTTTTCGGGGAATCTGATTGAGGTAGTTCTACTTCCTCAGAACTTTGACCATCTTCGTCTGTTTTATTTGCTTCGATAGGATTTTCTAAATTATTAGAAGCAATTTTTTCAATCATCGTAGTTACAGCTTCGGGGGTTATTGGTTTGGGTAGAAAATCATTCATTCCAGCCTGATAACACATGAATTTTGATTCATCATCTGTATTACCAGTCATTGCGATAATGATTGTATTTGCGATTGTAGGATTTGTTGATTTTCTTATTTCGCGAGTTATTTCAATGCCGCTTTTACCTGGTAATTGCATATCCATAAGAATAAAGTCATATGATTCTCTTTTTAGAGCTTCGAATGCTGTATCAGAATTAAATGCTGCTGTTACTTCGTGACCATTTTTTTCAAGAATTCCAGCTAAAACTTTATGATTTATTTCATTATCTTCAACTACCAGCACATGCATAGGTTTTATATTTGATTTTATGGTTGTTGCTGATGAATAACCTATTTTTGCATTTTGTTCTGCTTGTACTTCATTACCTTCTTGCATATCAATTGTGAAATAAAATGTACTTCCTCTTCTTGGCATGCTTTTTATTTCTATTTCTGACCCCATAGTCATAACTAAACCTTTGCATATGGCTAGCCCAAGTCCTGTTCCTCCGAATTTTCTGGTGATTGATTGGTCTGCTTGGCTAAAAGGTGTGAAAAGATTTTTTTGCCCTTCTTCACTGATTCCTATACCAGTATCTTCAACGGCAAAATATATTTTATGTTCAGTTTCCCCTGTATAAGGGTCTTTTGTACTTGATATTAATTTTAGTTTAAGTGATACATATCCTTTAGATGTGAATTTAATCGCATTATTTGTAAGGTTAAGAAGTACCTGACGTAATCTTGTGGGGTCACCTACTACATATTGAGGAACGTCTGCTCCTAACTCTGCTCTTAATTCTATATTTTTATCGGTTGCATGGCCGTTCATAAGGGTTACTATGCCATTTATTAGACGGTGCAAATCAAAATCTATTAATTCTAGTGATAATTTTCCGCTTTCTATTTTTTCAAAATCAAGAATATCATTAAGAAGAGCAAGCATTGAATCGCTTGATTCTTGTATTGTCATGGCATAATCATGCTGTTCTTTTGTTAATTTTGTTTCGTTTAGTAATTTTACCATGCCCATAATTCCTGTCATGGGTGTTCTTATTTCATGGCTAATCATAGCAAGAAAAGCTGATTTTGCCTTGTTAGCGGCATCTGCTTCCTCTTTTGCTTTGAGCATTTCTTCGCTTCTTCGTTCTTCTTTTTCTTTTAATTCTGTTAAAACTTTTCTTTCTTGCTCAATAAGTTTTATTAATCTTTGATTTTCTAGTTTTTCTTTGGAATATTTTGCTATGTTTTTGTTTACATCTTCGTCATCTTCATAGAATTCTTCTGCATCATATGGTTGAAATGTTTTATCAAATTTTATACATGATGCTGCTATGAAAAAAGCGGCTTGTATGAATATTGAAAATTCATACATAGAAAGGCTGATAAAAGAAGGGGATAGTATTCCCGCAGCACTCATTGTGGTAAATGAGATTCCAAATATTGGTAATATCCATGCAGCCATATAGTAATGGGCAATAAAACTCCCGCATTGTGTTTGGATAAGAGATATTAGAATTATTCCTATAAATACGATATTTAAACATATGACAGAGGTTAATATTACGCTTATATCATCAAAAGATGTTATTGCTCCAACAAGAAGTGGTATAATGATAGGAAATGCAATAAGTGCAGTTGTTAATGTTCTTTCAAATATTCTACTGGCATCAAGATTGAGAAATTTATATGTAAAAATGGGAGATAAAATGGATATTGCGGTTATAATTGCCAGAAAAATATAGTTAATTCCTGATGAAGGGGAGATAAGGCTGCTTTCCCAAAGATAAAATATCGAGGCATGTAATATAAAATAAAGAGCAAATAAAAGATAATATGGCCGTTTTTCAAGATATGAAATAGCTAAAAAGAATATTATAATGGCGGCGAAGATTGTAAAATATATGGTGGCTTTATTAAATTGGCTGCTGATGGATTTTATATATGTTTTTTCAGCTGTTAATTTTAAAGGTAATGTTGTTGGTAATCCTTTGGCAGGGTTATAGTAAAGCACGATAAGTGCGTTAGAACCTTTTTTAAAGTTAAGTGGTATAGCATTTCCAATAAGTTTATTTTTCTTAAATTCTTTGATTTTTTTCTTATTCATTGCATCAATAAGAAGTTTTTTACTGACAGAATCATATATATAAAGTGATTCAATATAACCAAATCTTCCATCTGTTCTGTCACCAAAATCTAGAACCCAATCTTCGATATCACTATCATTTTTTAAAGAAAATAATATCCAGTGTGGAATGCCCTCTTTTATAAGATTTATATAATTACCTGAGCCTTGCTGTCCTTTATTTCCTTTTATATGTGCTGAATAAACATCGCTATATTTTATATCATCATTGGTCTTTGCGGTAAGGAAGGCGTGTGGAGCTATATCGTAACTATCACTATAATTAGCAAGTGTTAGCATAGAGATATCAGTTTTATATGATGGCATCTGAGCATTTGCCTTTATTATATGCAGTGGTGGCAATATCATAAAGATGATTGTAATTATTATAAAAAATATATTTTTATAAATTGTGTTTGTAATGCTCATTATTAGGTATCTTTAAATATGAATAACAATATCAATAGTTATCATGATAAGAAAAAGTT
>JALTZE010000276.1 GCA_027051315.1 Micavibrio sp. | reverse complement strand
GCTATATGTAGTCAATGTAAATAAGAATTGTATTTTAGGGAGATAAATATGTCAGGAAAAGTAGATAATGATGACCTTATGGTCTGTACTACTGAAATTGCTTCATCATATTTTTCAAAAAATAATGTTTCCATAGATGAAATATCTGATGTTATTGAGAATATATATAATTCACTTATTAAATTATCAGGAGAAGATGGGGCTTCGTTAAATCGTCCTGAGCCTATAGTCCCTATTAAAAAGTCAATTCATCCCGATTATATTATATGTCTTGAAGATGGCAAGAAGCTTAAAATGCTTAAACGCCACCTTAAAACAGCATATAATATGACGCCAAAAGAATATAGGGAAAGATGGGGGTTGCCCTCTGATTATCCTATGGTTGCGCCGAATTATGCTAGACATAGAAGTGCTTTGGCAAAAGATATAGGTCTTGGTAAAAAATAATTTACTTGGAAAGTTCTTTGCTTCTTGCTGCGGCTGCTTTTATAGCTTTTTCGAATATTTTACCCATACCATTTTCTGACATTAATATTTCAAGGGCGGCTTGGGTTGTTCCTCCTTTACTTGTTACATTTTCACGCAATGTTGAGGCGGGTATATCTATTTCTTTTTTTGCTAAAAGAGATGCACCTATAACAGTATGTTTTGATAATTTCTCTGCTATTTCAGATGGTAACCCTAGTTTCTTACCGCAATTTGTTAGAGTTTCGATAAGAAGGAAAATATAGGCAGGACCGCTTCCAGAGATAGCTGTAACAATATCCATTTGACTTTCATTTTCAAGCCATACTACTTCTCCTACGGAGGATAGAAGTTTTTCTGATATATCAATATGTTTATCTGATAGTTGATTATTTTGTATGGCAGCAGTTATTCCTGCGCCTATTGCAGCCGGTGTGTTTGGCATTGTTCTTATTATTGGTTGGGATTTGCCAAAATATTTTTCAAAATTTGATATTTTTTGCCCTGCTGCTATTGATAAAAGTAAGGATGAATTATTGATGATTGGGGCTAGTTTTTCGCATATATTATTCATTATTTGTGGTTTTACAGCAAGTATTACACAATCTGAATTATTTATTTTCTGCGTGGCCTTTGTTAAATCATTATATTGGTAAATTTTAGTATCATCTTGATTATATTTGATATTTATCTTGTTTGGGTCGATTGTTGTTGCTGAATTAATGATTTTGTTATTTAACCAAGACTCAAGAAGCGCAGAACCCATTTTTCCGCAGCCTATCAATATTATATCAGGTTTATTTGAATCCATTTGTTAGGATACTCCGCCATTATCCATAAGGGCAAGGACAAGCTGATTAGGGTCAGGTTGTTCACTTGATGTAAGCAAATCAAATACGGAGTGGAATCTCTCACATTCATTTAATGCTATATCTATTAAATTTTCTATATGTTCTATTACAGGTGAATTGCCTATAAGGCTTGTATATTTAAAAATAGGTGCGTTATTTTCTTTGCTAAGGTCAAAATGACCTAACCATATTTTTTTATTTATATTGTATATTGTTGCTATGGCATGTTCCATTCTGTGTTCTCTTAAACACATATCTGTGTATTCGCATGAAAATAGAATAGCGTTATGATGTTCTTGCCATGATATTTTTATTTCATATTCACCATGTTGCCCTGTCATATGTAGGGTTATTTCATCTTCGTGGAGACGTTCAAAATCCCATCCTTGTATCTTGAATAATTCTTCTGCGCCATCTAGAGGATTAACAGTTTCATCAAAAAGTTTCATTACATTGCTCATAATTTATTTTCCTTTGACTGTTTTTTTTGCTGTTTTTCCTCTAGTTCCTGAATGCGTTTTTTCATTTCATCTTGTTCTTGTCTTGCCTTTATAAGCATAGACTCTAAT
>JALTZE010000275.1 GCA_027051315.1 Micavibrio sp. | reverse complement strand
GCAAAGAGCAGAAATATTAAAAAAATATGCCGACCTTCTGGAGAAAAACAAAGAAAAATTCATATATCTATGTGTAAAAGAAGCAGGAAAGACCATAAAAGATGCAATAGACGAAGTAAGAGAAGCAATAGATTTTGCAAGATATTATGCTGTAAATGGTGAAAAAATATTCAATGAAAAAGGCATATTACTTGAAAGCATAACAGGTGAAGAAAATAAAATCTATTATCACGGTAAAGGTGTTTTTCTATGCATAAGTCCGTGGAATTTTCCTTTGGCAATTTTTTCAGGACAAATTACCGCAGCCCTAATGGCAGGAAATGCAGTAATAGCAAAACCAGCAGAACAAACACCAATAATAGCCATAGAAACAGTAAAATTATTAATAGAGGCAGGTATTCCCAAAAATGTAATCTCTCTAATAATTGGCGATGGTAAAATCGGAGCAAAATTAGTAGAAAATAAAAATATTTCAGGTGTGGTCTTCACAGGCTCAACACAAACAGCAAAATCCATAAATATTTCACTTGCAAAGAAAAATGGTCCAATATCTACCTTAATAGCCGAAACAGGTGGCATTAATGCTATGATTGTTGACTCTTCTGCTCTTCCCGAACAAGTTGTTGATGATGTTATATTAAGCGCCTTTGGCAGTGCAGGACAAAGATGTTCTGCTCTAAGAATTTTATGCCTTCACACAGATATTGCCCCAACAATAATAGAAATGTTAATAGGAGCAATAAAAACTTTAAAAATCGGTAATCCCTTACAAATAGATACAGATATAGGACCTGTAATTGATGATAACGCCCTATCTATGCTAAAAAGACATAAAAGCCGTATTTCAGGATTTGGGAAAATAATAGCACAAGCAAATGATAAAGAATTATATAACGGTCATTATTTTGCTCCTACAATTGCAGAAATCAACGATATAAGAGCCATAAAAGAAGAAATATTCGGTCCATTTCTTCATATAATAAAATATAATTCCAATAAAAAAGATGAGCTAATAAATGATATAAATAATCTAGGATATGGACTTACCTTCGGAGCACATAGCAGAATAGATAATAATCTTAAGCAACTTGCCGATAATATTAATTGTGGCAATATATATCTAAATCGTTCAATGATTGGCGCAATAGTAGGCTCACAACCTTTTGGAGGGCATGCCCTTTCAGGAACAGGACCAAAAGCAGGTGGGCAAGATTACCTTAAGGCATTCGCCAATGAAAAAACCATATCAAAAAATTTAACAATATCTGGTGGAAATTTCCAACTATTAAATATAAGAGACCAAATATGATAATCACTCAATTGCTAATAGGGTCAATAATATTAATTTTAACTGTAATTATACACGCCTATGCGCTGGATAAAATATCACTAATGGGAAGAGAATAGAATCTTTATCACAAAAAATTACAAAGAAAAACTGCAAGATTCCACTTGTAACAATTGTTATTCTATTAGTATTTTCTGCCCATGTAATACAAATGTGGCTTTGGGCATTCGCCTATTTAATCTTCACAGATGAATTCACTAATATCGAGCAAGCAATATATTTATCCATATCTTCATTCACTACAGTGGGCTTTGGAGATATAGTAATGTCTGAAAAATGGAGAATATTATCTGGTGTAGAAGCAGCAAATGGTTTCATACTATTTGGCTGGAGCACAGCATTCATATTTGAAATTATTGCACAAATATACCGAAGAGAAGCAAAAAATATTAAGAATGATAAACAATAATAAAATAACAAACATTATCAAATTCACTATATCTTGCAACTTTATTTAAAAAATCGTATATCTATTGCAAATATTTTACAATTACGAGAGATAATTAATAATGAGAATTCTTTTGGTAGGGAGCGGTGGTAGAGAAC
>JALTZE010000274.1 GCA_027051315.1 Micavibrio sp. | reverse complement strand
CCTTAATAAATTATCAGAAAATCACCTCCAATCACTTAAAAAAGCTCTAAATTTCTTATCTGTAATAGCAGGTATCAGCTACTATAAATCATATATACCAAAAGAAATTTGTGTAGAAAGCCTGCCTTTATCAAAAGAAGAACAAAATTTTATTTACAAAATATATCTATATGGGCTTGGTGAATTTTCTTGCCGTAACAATATTGATATAAAAAAACACTTAAATTTTACTTTCACAGATTCCAAGCAACCATCACCTAGTAAATTACAGCTGCCTCAAAGAAGCACAATATTGATAGGAGGAGGAAAAGACTCCATAACATCTTTGGAAATAATGAAAAATTCTGACGAAGAATTATTAACCTTAGCAATAAACCCAGCAAAACCAATAATAGATACTATCAATATTTCTGGTATATCTCCTATTTTTATTCAAAGAAAACTAGACCCCATATTGTTCGAACTAAATAATAGCGGAGCATATAATGGACATATACCAATAACCGCAATCGTAAGCACAATATCTTTATGTGCTGCAATAATATATGGGTTTAATAATATAATAATCTCAAACGAAAGGTCAGCAAATGAAGGAAACATTGTTCACAATAATATAGTAGTAAATCATCAATATAGCAAATCAATGGAATTTGAACTAGATTTTAATAATTTCATCAATAATAATATAACCCCATCAATATCATACTTCTCTCTTCTAAGACCTTTATCAGAGCTGCATATAGCAAGCTTATTTCTGCGTAATAATAGCTATGACCACGTTTTTACAAGTTGTAATCGTGCCTTTAAAATAAATAAGAACAAAGAGGACATATCCAAATTATGGTGTTGTGAATGTCCTAAATGTCGTTTTGTATTTCTAATTATGGCAACATTTACTACCCCTGAACGTCTAATAAATATTTTTGGCAAAAATTTGTTAGACGATATTTCACAACTTGATGATTACAGACAATTATGCGGGTTATCAGGTCATAAACCATGGGAATGTGTCGGAGAATTACAAGAATCCGCCGCAGCAATATATCAATTATCAAAAAATAAAAACTGGCAGAATTCAAAAATAGTAAAAACAATTATAGATGAGATAGAAAATAAATATCCCAATATAGAAGAAATCTGGAATGAACTTTTAATAGCCTCAAATCAACATAATATACCAAAAAAGCATTTACGAATATTGGAGGATATAATTGGAACAATTCAATAAAATAGCTATATGGGGATTTGGCAGAGAAGGAATCTCATCTTACAAATATCTAAAATTAAAATACCCTTCTTCTCAATTTTTTATTATCTCAAATGATGGAAAAATCACTGACGATGCAATTGTGCTAGATGACAAAACAGGAAGCAAGCAAATATCATCGGGATATTTTGATTTAGTTGTAAAAAGTCCAGGAATTTCCTTATATAGACCAGAAATAAAGCAAGCAAAACAAAAAGGTGCAAAATTTACATCTGCAACAAATATATGGTTTAATAATAATAAAAAAACAAAAACAATAGCCATCACAGGAACAAAGGGAAAAAGCACCACATCAAACCTGATATATCATATTTTAAAATCAAATGGTTTTGATGTTGCTTTGGCAGGAAATATAGGTCGTTCCTTACTAGATAGCCACCTTCCCAAAGATTATATGATAATAGAACTTTCCTCATACCAAATTGCAGATATGGAACATTATCCAGATTATCTTGTAATAACAAATCTATATCCAGAACACGGACCATGGCATAATGGAGTAGAAAATTATTACAAAGACAAATTAAAATTAACAAATGGGAACAAAGAAACAATAATCATTGCTAATGAAGAAAATGAAGAATTAACAAAACGCCTTAAAAATAAATCATCTGTAAACTGGTTTAATAC
>JALTZE010000273.1 GCA_027051315.1 Micavibrio sp. | reverse complement strand
ATTTTCTTTTACACAGCTTTCAACCGCCTGACTTACAGAATTTTTTACACGTTTAACCGCTTGAACTACGCCATATTTGCTTCTTATTATCTGGAATATAGAAACCCCTTCTTCATCAAGCCCTTCCATAATTTGGTTAAACTTATGATTAAGCTTATCATTTTCCTCGGCCTTAATAGCAAAAGACATAACAAGACATATAAAAATAACAGATAAAATAGAACATTTTGATAAAACAGACATGCGAATCTCCAAATCGACTAAAAAAACAAAGATAGCATAAAAAAATACTAATCCGATAAAAAAAGCTACCACCGAAGCAGTAGCTTTATATTTTTCTATTCCGAAAATATCCAAAAAGCAATAATGGGGATATAAAGCTCTTATCTATTTAAACGGAAAATAACACACACTTTCTTGTTTTTTTAACAAACAGCACCCTCATTCTTATTTAACACAACCATTTGCCCTTTTTCCCTACACAACTCTTATTTTTTAACAATAGACCTATCGTCTACATATTAAAATTACTATATAATAGTAAATGAGAAGTTAATTTGCTTAAAAAAATACAACAAAATCAATTGATTAATAAAATTTTACTAAAATTTTATATAAGTTAGTAAGAGAAAGAGTAAAGAGTAATGACATTAAAACTTTCAAGAAGGTCAAATATACCAAATTTCAAAGCACTTGATATATTAAGAATGGTAAATGAAAGATGCGCAGATGGAGAAGATATTATCCATCTAGAAGCAGGACAACCCTGTTTTGGTGCGCCAGAACCAGTACTAGAATATGCAAGAAAAATGACAATTAATGACCCTAAACAAGGATATACAGAAGCAATGGGCATGTCGTTACTACGCGACCGTATCGCACTATATTACAAAGACATTTACGACATAGACATTGATTATAAAAACATAGCAATAACTGTTGGTGCCTCTGGAGCTTTTATATTAACGTTCTTATCTGCATTTGATGCTGGTGATAAAGTTGCCTTAGCCACCCCTGGATACCCTGCCTACAGAAATATATTATCTTCTCTTAATATCAAAACAATAGAGATAGAAACAAACGAAACAACAAATTACCAACCTTATGTTTCTCTTCTTAAAAAACTTGATACAAAAATAGATGGACTAATAATAGCAAGCCCGTCAAATCCAACAGGAACAATAATACCAGATGATGAATTAAAAAAAATAGTCAATTGGTGCGATAAAAACAAAGTAAGAATAATATCTGATGAATTATATCAAATGGTTTCTTATGAAACTAAACCACAAACAATTATGAAATACACAGACAAAGCCATAGTAATAAACAGCTTCTCCAAATATTTTGCTCTTACAGGCTGGCGTTTAGGGTGGACAGTCTTACCAGAAGACCTTACCCCACGCGTAAAATCCTTATCTGAAAGTCTATTTGTTTCACCACCAACAATATCCCAACATTTAGCATATAAAATATTCGACCATACAGATATTTTAGATAGCTATGTATCCGTATATAAGAATAATCTTGATATATTAAGAAAAGAATTACCAAAATCTGGGATAAATAAATTATCAAACACACAAGGCGCCTTTTACATATATGCCGATATATCAAATCTTACAGATAATAGCGAAGAATTTTGTAAAAGAATGATTGATGAAGCAGGAGTAGCCTGTACCCCAGGTTCAGATTTTGACATTAACAGAGGGCAAAAAACAATACGCATATCATTTGCAGGAGCAACCGAAGATATAAAAAAAGCATGCGAAAGGCTAATAAAGTGGCAAAACTAAAATCTCGCTACTTTAAAAATCCCCGAATTACAATTGAGAGCTTACGAGTTGCAAGTCGTTGCTAATAATGCAACGAGCCTGCATATTTTTTGAACGTAAATA
>JALTZE010000272.1 GCA_027051315.1 Micavibrio sp. | reverse complement strand
TCCATAGCCCAGATAGTTCAAGAGCAGATAAAAACCTTAAACCTATCTACTCAAGAGAAAAAGGAAGAAAAACAAGACCAGACCAATTTAGAAGCCCTTTATAAACAAGAAAAAATCCAAAGACTAAAAGACATAGCCTTATCTGTTGGAATGGATGAAGAAGGAGTAAAAGCTTTAGAGCAGTTCGGACAGCTATTAAAACCAGTTATAAACCTATCTGATGGAAAACAATTTTCACCATTTGACCTCTTAGAAAAAGCCCTTAAAAGCATAAAACCACAAAAACAAAACAGCGAATTATTTGAAGACATAAACCTTTCAACATCGCAAGAAGAAAATGTTTTAGATACAACACAGCTTGCAAGAATATTCACAGGAGGTGATAAATAATGCCAGTAAACGGAAAAATAGGAGAAGTTAATGTTAAAGAAGTACAGGTTGTAGCAGATGTAGAACACGAGCCAGTAATTCTTACAAAAAATCTGTTATCAGGACAGGGAGTTTTAGAAGCTGGAAGTATAATAGGAAAAGACCTTTCCACAGGTGATTTAGTATTTTACGACCCAACAGCTGTAGATTCTACAACAGGAAATCCAATTCAAGAACCTATTGGAGTTCTTGCAAATCTGGTAGATACAGATAGACAGACCCTTGCAAACATAATTGTTCACGGAGTTGTATTGCAAAATGCATTGAAAGTAAAAGCAGGAACTATTGATACAGCCGTTTTAGATGCTTTGGAAGCCAAAACAATATGGGTAATATAAGGAGGAGTATAAATGGGTATGCAAATTGATTTAAGCAAGTTTTTAACACCACAGAAGATTAAAGACTATATTAAAAGCTCTCCTGTTCAACCAAGAACAATAACTTCGGAACTTTACTCAAGGGATGTTGATACTTACGATTCGCCAGTTTATCCATACGCAGAAATACAAGAAGTTACAGGTAATGTTCCTTTGGTTCTTAGAGGTGGAGAAGCTGTTAATGTTGCTGGAGATGTTGCTAAATATAACTTCATTGAAGTTCAGCCAATAGATATAAAAGAAACATTAAATCCAGTTGATATTCTCAATATGAAAGCACTCGGAGATGCATCTGTAGAAAAGATAGTGAAGCAAAAAATAAACAAATTCAGAAGAATAGTTCTTGACACAATAGAAGCATTAGCTGCACAGTCTATAAGTGGGAAAATTTCCTACCAGATAAAAACACAAACAGGATTGGACACATTTGATGTAGTATTTGGAACAGTTAAAGATTTATCTCCTGCTACAGCTCCAGCTTCATTGAAAGATTTATACAAATTACTTGTAGATATGGAATCAGCAGTTCAGGAAAAAGGATATGGACAGAAAATAAAAATCTATGCTGGTAAAACAGCTTTTGCCCAGATACTTGATATGGCAATGTCTTACACAGGAAAAACAATATATGTAGAGCAGAAAGATGGTGGACTGTATATTGGAAACTATTTTGTAAAACCTGTAACATCTGGATATAAAGACAAATCAGGAAACTTTGTAAAAGCTATACCTGATACAAAGATTAAAATGATAGATACCGCAGCACCATTCAGACTGAGATATCTTGCCATTGATGACTTTAGAGCAAATCTCAAAGCTATGCCTTTATTTGTAGCTCAGGAAAATGATGGAAAATCTATTGAACTTGAAGCACAGTCTAAACCATTCCTTATACCAGTTACAGACGCAATAGTGGACGCTACCATCGCATAAACCATTGGGGCTTAAAGCCCCCTTTTCATTAGAGGTGGAAAATGCAAATAACAGATTTGCAAAACCTAATAACAGTAGAAGACATAAAAAAAGCAGTTCCAGAAAAAGACCTAATGCACATAGCATTTAACGATACAACCCTTTCCATTTCTAATGAAAAGATACAAAACGCCA
>JALTZE010000271.1 GCA_027051315.1 Micavibrio sp. | reverse complement strand
GAGGCTGTTGCACAATGGTTTTCAGATAGATTAAAAAGTAAAAAGCCCTTTATGTAAGGATAGATTGCTAGTTATTCTGTGGTAAATTAGCAAATTTCCTTAATTTTGGGCGCAGTTATCCTGCTAACTGTTCTTCAAGCACTAAAACTCTTTTCATATTAAAGCAAATAGCGTTCATGAATTCAGCGAATTGGTTCTTTGCAATACCACGATACCTAACCCTTCGCCTTTGCTTTGAAAACACGTGCTCATAAGGACTTCTAATGCCTGTAACCCAACGATCTAGGTCACGATTTTTGCCCCGCATATTATTCTTTTTGATAGCCCTTAGGTGCATATTTTTACGAGCGGAAGCCAATTTCACCCCCTTAACACAATATCCCTTATCGGCGTATACCGCCCCTGAGCCAGGGCAAACATGCCTAAAACCTTGTGCGTACGTGAGGTTGGCTGGCGTTATCGCCACCTTGTTTATCAAGCCCGATTGCATATCTACGCTGACATGTTTTTTATAGCCATACCAGAACTTTGAGCCACCTTTACAGCCAATTCTCGCCTGATTATCATGGGCTACTTTTGGAATATTCTCGTTATTAATTTTGTCATATTTTTGTTTAATCAACGCATCACGCTCCTCCCAAAGAGCGGCTTTTGATACTAAATGTGAGGCATCAACAAAAGTGAAAACCTCGCTCATAAAGCCTTTGCGGCGCATTTGATTACGCAATAAAGTAAATATCTTTGAAAGCTTATTCGTTCCAATTCGGCTGCGCGCTCGGGAGAAAACACTGTAATCAGGAGTTTGTTCAGATAAGCTAAATCCACAAAACCATTTAGCTGCATTATTTTCTTGAAGCATGCGCTCAAGCTCTCGGTCACTAATATCTTCCATGAATTGTAAAAGAAGGCATTTGAACAAACGTTCCACGCCATAGCCTTTATAATTGGCATCTTTTTCTACTGATCTTAAGTGATGCCTGACCTTGGCAAAGTCAAAAATATCAATGAATTTGCGGTATTGGTGATTGGCTGGTACCAACTCTTCGAGGCTTATCATTTCTATTTGATTGGACATGGATAAATTCTCCTGATTGTTGTTATAAAACTTTACAACAATTTAGAAAATTTTTACCCCATAAATATTTATCTTGCAACAGACCCATCTTGGTGAATTTATATTGTTGCCCATTGATATAGGCTGCACGATATCCACTACTAAAGCCTTGTTGTTGGATGCTTGCTCCCATCATTTCTGCCAGATAATCGATATTAAGAGAAAATCTTTCGTTGTTTCGGTCAATGGCATCCGTCAACATAATACACCGATTTTGTGTAGGTAATGAAATATGGGGCGCAAGCTGATGATCAAAAGTGATGATTAATGCTGGTGTTTTTGTATGGTGCTTGATTAAATACGAATTCACCGCATCAAAAATATACTCTTTGCGTAACTGAGTAACCAGAATAATAGGGTGTTTCGTGTGTTTAAGCCATGCGCTGCCAAGGCTCCATGCTGCATTTTCTATGATGGTCTGCACCTCGACATGTTCAGCAATACCAAGCACGTCTTTAAAGCAGGAAATTAGCTAATCAGAGCAAAAACCGTATAGCTGGATTTTATTAGCAGGAACCTCTACCCAGCCAGCTGTAGGGGAAAAATAGCAATTCTTCCCTTTATGGAATACAACATCAACAGAGTTTCCGTTGTGGTCACTCATGCTCTCAGTGTCATTGCGACTGACTATAGTTTTTAGTGCACCCATAGCAATTAGGCTACGACCAGACGCACCAAAATAATCTTCTAAATTCCGCCCGTTAATTGAAGATGTTGGGCTATCTATTATTCGACATAGTGTTATAATAGCGTCTTTGGATACGGGCATTAGATTTCTTCAACCAGCCCCCAGCGTTTGAGGTATTTATCGCCAATCAACTGTTCTTTAGCCGTTTTGCCTTTCAGATCGCAACCATTAGGCCATGTAATTTCGACTGGTAGAGTTTTACCACGACGATCAATACTGTCTGGTTTAAACCGGATAGATAATTTGGCTTTTGCAGGTAAGAACCCTGTGCGTAATGGGTCATGAGTAGCAAACCAGTCCCGAGACACTTCATGAATTGTTTTGGTTTCTTTTGCCGTAACAGTAGGCCTCACTTTATTCCCGCTATCCATGGGTTTTAGCTCCAACATCATCACCTTTACAATTTCTATTCCATCTTCCGGATCGGTTGGAAAATCATATGAGTGTAGCAATTTGGAAATGTCATATTTTTTCAAAGGAACACGCTGCGCTTCATCAAGGGGGCTCTGTAAAAGCGTAGCGGAAAATAGCTTTACCAATTCTTCGCGACATTCTCTGCCTTGTGAAATCACTTCGATAGCACCAGTTTTGGCTTCATAGGTGAGGGCCATTTCATAAACTGGTCGGCGAACCTTGGTGACCAGATCATTATTCTCAAAGGCCAAATAGCTGTCAGGTAAATCTTCCCGATAAATCATGACTTGCACCAACTCTATTGCGTCATATTCAAGGTCGGAGCGTGTTCTATTAAATATTTCAACTTTAAGCTTACCACCTGTACGAAAATAATCAGTGACCTGTTTTTCAAAATCGGCAATGTGCTGGTTATTCCGACTCACGTTTAAATCAATAGGGTCAAGAACCCCATCCCACATACGACCCTTACGATATTCATCAGCGTAGCGAATATCCTCGGCGCGTCTAAAAGCATCTGGTGACCTTAAAAAGACAAACAACGCTCGATCGTGAGCACTTTTAAGAGCAAGGTAGGTGGCGATATGTCCATCGGTAACTACTGAGAAGAGTGCCCTCTGACCAATCTCATCCGTCATCTCATGGATACGTTCAGCATCTATTTTGAGCATAGCCAACTCCGTATCCGTCATTTCATCCACTGCTTTTAATAGTGGTTTTACCAAATCTGATTCTTCATCATTCCAATTAACAAGTGCCGCAATTGGATGAGGCTTCTTATCGAAATATGCCCTTAATGAGGCACGAGGCGTCTTGCGAATGAATTGATTGATTGCTATGGCCATGGCGTTATATCTCCCTGCTTATCCCTTAATATTACGCGGATCATTACCATGACTATCGGAGCTGGCAATTTTTGCATCTTTGTTGTGAATGCGGAATTCGGTTTTTTGATTTCGGCTAATCTCACGACCAGCATCTATAGCTTCACGTTTAGTGTCATAATGGCCACTAGAGCGATCTTAACCTCCACGTTTTACATCCCATCCGCCACGTTGGCTATTGGGAACTATATGATGAGTTTCTGGACCTTTTTTCGGCATAATAAGCCTCCCTTCAGTTACTATTTTGTTCGACCTATATCGAACATATACTTTATATTTCTCTTGTCAAGCATAAAAATGTTCTTTATATATCGAACAAAGATATATAAACAGAGAACCCGTTAAGATTCGATTATGACAACGTCACTTGGTAAAAAATTAAAATATCATAGAAAAGATAAGGGCTATTCGCTTGATAAACTGGCTGAGCTTACAAATTCCAGTAAAAGTTATATTTGGGAGTTAGAAAATCGAGATGCACGAAGGCCATCGGCAGAAAAATTGACTAAAATAGCGCAAGCTCTTGGTGTCACCACTGATTATCTTTTAGATGACAAAGCAACGGCAGATGAAGGTGTTCTTCAGGAAGCTTTCTTCCGTAAGTTCAATCAGCTTGAGGAAGATGATAAAAAGAGAATTGAGCGGATGATTGATGATTGGGGGAAAAGGGATGGATCATCCTAACACACCACATGGGTGGGCAATACGTTTATCCCAAATCATCAAAGCGTATCATACAGCGCATGGAATGGAAGCATTTCCAATTGACGTGGCAAAAATTGCAAGTGAGTTTTCAAAACAGGTATTTCCTGATGCTCCCATTACTATGATTGAGGGGCAAAGTTTCAAAAAGTTTGAGGGTATGTTGGTACCGCACCCCAGCGGCAATGGTGAGTGGGGGATTATTTATAACGATTCCATCACATCCAAGGGCCGAATTAACTTTACGCTCGCGCATGAGTTGGGCCATTACCTGATGTACCGGCACCTAAATAGTGATGGCATCAAATGTATAACAAAAGACATGTACAAATGGGACTCTGACTATGGCCAGATGGAAGCCGAAGCGAATGTATTTGCGTCATTCTTGTTGATGCCACTGGATGATTTCAGACAGCAGATTGCGGGTGAACAAATCTCAATGGAATTAATGCAGCACCTCTCCAATAGGTACGGTGTGTCTATCAGTGCAGCCATTTTAAAGTGGTTAGATATTACAGAGAAACGCGCTATGATTGTGGTGGGTATAGATGGTTTTATTGACTGGGCATGGAGTAGCAAGCCATTGATTAAATCTGGGATATACTATCGCGCCAGGCAAGAAACCAAACCGTTGCCACCATTATCGCTTGCTGCTCGTAATGATACCACTGTCGACAATATTGCCGGCATTGAGCACCCTAAAAGGGGGTTTGGTTGGGTGATGAAAAAGTGCATGAGATGACTATTCTGGCACGTCAGGGGGAGATGACCATATCGTTGCTCATATACCCAAACGATGCGCCAAACAAATTGGAACTGGACGAAGATGAGCAAGAACCATTCGACAGTTTTGACAAATTCATGGAGTTCAATAAGCGCACGAATGGGTAATCCATTCTCTCACTTTATTGCGGTTTCACTTCCGCTTGCTTCCACAGTGCTTCCACGACACGGTTTCGAGACCAGCACACAATCAAGTGTTTTGATGTAACTATTTGAAATATAAAAGAAAAATTGGTTGCGGGGGTAGGATTTGAACCTACGACCTTCAGGTTATGAGCCTGACGAGCTACCGGGCTGCTCCACCCCGCGTCATATTAGTTATCTAAGACTTCTGGATAAGTCTTTCAATTAAAAATAATGTAATTAATTGAGTTAAGATATGTGCTTATATCCTTTGCTAAGCTATATGTCAAGATACATAACAAATTTATATTTTATTTTTTGATAATATAGTCCAGATGTCTTTTATCAATTCTCTTGTCATACCATCATTCTTTCCCATTTTGGGATTATATTCTGCTATTTCAATAGCATCAAAATTAGCATCTCGTAGTTTTTCCAACATAGTAATCATATCATTTTTATTAATTCCTCCACTTTCAGGAGAACCAACAGCAGGGGCAATATCAGGGTCGAAAGCATCAGTATCAATTGAAAGAAAATGGCACTGAGTTCCTTTGGTAACAATTTTTAATGCTTCATCAACTACATTTTTTATTCCCATACGCTTAATATCATCCATTAAAAATAATTTAACACCTAATTTCCGATATAATCTGATTTCTCCTTCTTCAAATGACCTTCCTCCGATTAAACATAGATGTTCAGGTGAAATAACAGGAACATTATCGATAATATTAACTAATTCATCAAATCCATATCCCAATAAATGTGCTACAGGCATTCCATGAATAGCTTTTGATGGGCTTGTTTCAATAGTATGGCCATCAAGATGAGCATCAACCCACAAAAGCCCAGTTCGTCTGGAAGACTTCTTGGCTTTAGCAAGACCCGCCACTGACCCTATAGCTATAGAATGGTCTCCACCTATTGTTACGGGGGTATATCCATCATTGATTGCTTTTTCAACATCGTTTACAATTTTTTTACAATAATCTTCGATTACCCTTATACGTTCTTTGGAAGATTGCTGAGTTTCAAGAGATTTATCATGTTCTGTATTATAATAAAATTCTTCCCATAAATTATTTGAAAAAACCGTTTCTTTTAGGACGGTAGGTCCCATCTCACAACCAGATAAAGAAGCACCAGCACCACAATTATATGGGATAAATTTGAACTTTTTAGACATATAATCTCCGTTATATTTCAAATGATTTTTTCAATGCTCAAATAATATTCATAAGCTTTTTTTAAACCATCATTCAAGTTAGTTTTAGCTATCCATCCCATTGAACTCATTTTTGAAATATCCATTAATTTACGTTTCATACCATCGGGTTTGCTTTTATCAAAAATTATATTTCCTTTGTAACCAACAATATGGGCAATCATTTCCGCAAGCTTAGCAATCGAAATATCATAACCAGAACCTATATTAACATGAGAAGAATCTGAATAATTTTTAAGAAGAAAAACACAAGCATCTGCCAAATCATCGACATATAAAAATTCTCGTAAAGGAGTTCCGCTTCCCCATATTGATATTTCTGATATATTTTGAACAACAGCTTTATGAAATTTCATAATAAGCGCAGGAATTACATGAGATTTTTCTTCATCAAATCTATCATTTACACCATATAAGTTACAGGGCATAGCTGATATAAAGTTGCAGCCATATTGCTGTTTATATTTTTCGCATAATTTAAGACCCGCAATTTTGGCAATCGCATATCCCTCATTTGTTGGTTCTAATTTTCCAGAAAGAAGATATTCTTCCTTTATTGGTTGGGTTATATTTTTAGGATATATACAAGATGACCCTAAATATAAAAGTTTATTTACTCCTGCCTTATAAGAGCCATGAATAACATTTTGTGCCATAGATAAATTATCATACAAAAAATCAGCTTGAGCATTATTATTAGCGATTATACCACCTGCTTTTGCTGCTGCCATGATTACTATATCAGGTTTATTTTTTGCTATCCATTTTTCTGTTTTTTCTTGCCTTGTTAAATCAAGTTCAGATTTTTGGGCAACTATAATATCACATTTTTCAGATTCTAAACGCCGACATAAAGCAGAACCAACCATACCTTTATGTCCCGCAATCCAAATTTTTTTATTTTTTAATGAAAATATTTCATCCATTAGAGCATATTACATTTTCTGAGATTAAATTATTATTAGCTTCGGATTTTGCTATTTTTATATCTGCTTCTACCATTTCTTCTATAAGCTCATCAAGAGATATATCAGTACTCCATCCAAGCATATTTTTTGCTTTTTCTGGATTGCCTATAAGGCAGTGAACTTCTTGCGGTCTAAAAAGTTCTTTATCTACAGCAACAACAACTCTTCCCGTTGCGGTATCAATGGCTTTTTCATTTAATCCTTTACCTTGCCATTTAAGTTTAATATCTATTTTTGCAAAAGCTTTTTCAACGAAATCCCTTACTTTATATGTTTTTCCTGTAGCAAGCACATAATCATCTGCTTTTTCTTGTTGTAGCATCAACCACATACCACGCACATAATCTTTGGCATGTCCCCAATCCCTTTTTGAGTCCAGATTTCCTAGCATCAAAATATTTTGTTGCCCCATACTTATTCTTGCTACGGCTTTGGTTATCTTTCTTGTAACGAATTCTTCACCTCTGATAGGGCTTTCATGATTGAATAAAATTCCGTTAGATGCGTGTATTCCATATGATTTTCTATAATTTTTAACCGTCCAATATGAATAAAGCTTTGCCGTTGCGTACGGGCTACATGGTTCAAAAGGGCTGGTTTCGCATTGAGGAAAAGGGGTTGAGCCAAAAAGCTCAGAAGTAGATGCTTGATAAAATCTGATTTTTCTATCTTTATCAATAGTTCTAATGGCTTCAAGTAATCTTAAAGTGCCAAGCCCATTAACATTTGCTGTATATTCAGGACTATCAAAACTAATTTTCACATGGCTTTGTGCGGCAAGATGATATATCTCATCTGGTTTAATATGCAGTAAAATTCTGTGTAACACACTACCATCTGTCATATCCCCATAATGCAAAAAGAATTTACCATTGTAACGAATACATAAATCTTCAATATTTATAAGGTCAGGCAAGGTAGAGGGTTGGCGTAATCCATGGACAATATATCCTTTATCAAGTAAAAACTCTGCTAGATAAGCACCGTCTTGCCCCGTTATTCCAGTAATAAAAGCTACAGGGAATTTTGACAAATTCCACCCCACATATCTTTAAAATATAAAATAAATCAATGAGGCAACTATAATACATATGAATGTATTAAACAAGATGAAGAAAAGCTGAAAATAATATTTTTTAATATAATTAAGTTTTATAGTTAATTACATTCAAGAAATCATTTTTGGTGAAGGCTATGTAGTCTGCAATTTTGCAGGGAGCTTGATTTTGTGATAATTTTCTATGTATTACTGTCATTCCTGCTTTATGGGCGGATTCGACGCCTTTTGGGTCATCTTCTATTGCTAAACATTGTTTTGGATTGAGTTTTTTTCCAATTATTTCTTCCATTTTTTTTATTGCTGTAAGATATGGGGTTGGTTCTGGCTTTCTGCCGTCATAATCTTCTTTATATAATATGAATTTCATTATTTTGTTTATTCCTTTGTCTTCTAATATTGGTTTGACAGAAGCTGTACGTCCGTTGGTTACTATTGCTTGTGGGATTTTTTTCTTTGTAAAATATTTGAAGGCTTCTTCTACTCCTTCACGATAGGGGAGGTTGGTCATTTTATTTTGAAAATATGAATCTATTTCGTTTAGATATTGTTGTTCTGGGATTTTAAGGTTTAGCTCTTTGTTTATCCATTGCCAATTCTGCGAGCCATTATTGTGGTATATTTTTTGTCGATATTTTTCGTCTAAATTTATTCCGTATTTTTTAAGAGTAACGAAATGTTTTTCCCAATGGCCTTGGGCTGTTTCCAAAATTGTATTATCATAGTCCCAGAATACGGCTTGGATATTTTGCATTTTATTTCCTTATTTATTATTTCATCCAGTAAGGTATTTTTATATCTAGTTTTTTCTCATCTTCTATTTTAAGCATTGTGAATTTATCATTATATAAATATAGGCGTTTTTTCAAAAGACCTCTATGTTTTATGCGTGAAACAAGTTCTTGTCCTATATAGCACCCCTTGTTAAATGATATAGCATTGAGTTTATCTAGATTACATTCTTGTGGGTGGTGTTTTCCTATTTCTATATCTTCGCTGCCATTTGGTACGGCAAGGGATAGGCGGTATTTATTAAATTCTTCGTATGTTGCTTCTTTTATATTTTCCGGTTGTTTATAGGTTCTGTCGCCAAGTTCCGGAAGCCTTGGGTCATCACCATTTATCCCCCATATTTGATAGACATCTATTTGTTCATTGTAGTTTATTTCTATTGGAGTTCTTAGACGATATTTTTTAAATATTTCATAAAGATTTATTGTACGATTTCCTCCTTCGCATTCGATAAGATATGTTTCCTTTTCTTTTCTTATAAAAAAATCATGGAGGAATTTTCCCTGCGGAGTAAGGAGGCATGAATATATTAAATTTTGCTTATCTAAAAGATTTATATCATTTGTAATTATGCCTTGAAGAAAATCTTTTGATTTTTCTCCTGAAGTTATTATTTGTC
>JALTZE010000270.1 GCA_027051315.1 Micavibrio sp. | reverse complement strand
ATATATTATTGGTTATATAATTTTAAGGCTAAAGATTACTCTGAGCTTACTTTAAGGCTTCCTAAATTTGCTGTTGCTTTATTGCATTTTACAGGAAGGCAAACTTTGTTTATTTATGTTTTTCATGTAATGTTATTTAAGATTATTGCTGTGGTAATTGGATATGCTTATGTTGATTGGTTTTATTTGAGGTTGCTTCCTTAATGTTAATATTTTTAATAAATATTTGTGTAACTTAAAAACTGTTCTTGCACATATAAGAATACTGTGTTAAATCGTGCGCAGGATAATTTTGAATATAGGAAAGGGCTTGAAAGAAAGTGGCCTCTAAAAAGTCATCTAGTGAAGTTGTTTCAAAACGTTATGTTTGTTCATTGATTGAACTTGCTGAAAGTAAGGGTAAGCTTGCTAATGTTGAAGCTGATATATCAGTTATTTCTGACATATTAATAGAATCAAAGGATTTTATTGAGTTTATATCTAATCCTATATTCAGTGTGGATAATCAAAAAAAAGCAATTATGGCTATCTGTAAAAAATATAAATTTACAGATTTAACTTCTAATTTCCTTGATACAATAATAGAAAATGGAAGATTATCATTTTTACCGAATTTTGTTGAAGTTTTTCGAAATGAGGTTTCATCACGTAAAGGTGAAGTAAAAATCGGTATAAAGGTGGCTAATGACCTTAGTGCAAAACAAATAAAAGATATTGAAAAAAGCCTGTCTGAGGCTATTGGAAGTAAGGTTATTGCAAAAGTTGAAAAAGATGAAGCTATAATAGGTGGAATGGTTGTTACGGTTGGTTCGGTTATGATTGATGATTCTATACGTCGTAAACTGGATAGACTTTCTCGTGTTATGAAAATATCAAATGAAAATGAAAAGGAAGAGGTAGCCTAAATGGAAATTCGTGCGGCTGAAATATCTGATATATTAAAAAAGCAGATTGAAGGTTTTGATGCTATGGCAGATGTGGCTGAAGTTGGTCAGGTTCTGTCTGTTGGTGATGGTGTTGCCAGAGTTTATGGTCTTGATAATGTGAAGGCTGGGGAAATGGTCGAATTTCCTGATGGTATCAAGGGTATGGCTCTTAATCTGGAAGCGGATTGCGTTGGTGTTGTTATTTTTGGCGATGATAGAAGCATTAAAGAAGGTGATATAGTAAAAAGAACAGGTGAAATTGTACAAGTTCCTGTAGGTAAAGAATTGCTTGGTCGTGTGGTTGACCCTCTTGGAAATCCAATTGATGGTAAAGGTCCTATTAATGCGAAGGAACATCGCCTTGTTGAAACTAAGGCTCCTGGTATTATGCCTCGTAAATCTGTTTATGAGCCAATGCAAACAGGTATTAAGGCTATTGATGCTCTTGTTCCTATTGGACGCGGGCAAAGAGAGTTGATTATCGGTGATAGACAGACAGGTAAAACTGCTGTTGCTGTTGATGCTATTCTTAATCAAGGACCAATTAACAAAGATAAAGACGAGAAAAAACATCTTTATTGTATTTATGTTGCGGTTGGTCAAAAACGCTCTACTGTTGCTCAGTTGGTTAAAGAATTAGAAGATAAGGGCGCAATGGAATATTCTATTGTTGTTGCTGCTACTGCTTCAGACCCTGCGCCTATGCAGTTTCTTGCTCCTTATGCAGGTTGTGCGATGGGTGAATGGTTCCGTGATAATGGATTACATGCTTTGGCTGTTTATGATGATTTATCAAAGCAGGCTGTTGCTTATCGTCAGATGTCACTTCTTCTTCGTCGTCCTCCTGGTCGTGAGGCTTATCCTGGTGATGTTTTTTATATTCACTCAAGGCTTCTTGAAAGGGCGGCTAAGCTTAACGAAGAAAGTGGTGAGGGTTCATTAACAGCTTTACCAATTATTGAAACGCAGGCTGGTGATGTTTCTGCTTATATTCCGACTAATGTTATTTCGATTACTGATGGTCAGATTTTCCTTGAAACAGATTTATTTTATAAAGGTATCCGTCCTGCAGTTAATGTTGGTTTATCGGTATCTCGTGTTGGTTCATCAGCACAAATTAAGGCTATGAAACAAGTTGCTGGTACAATTAAACTTGAGCTTGCTCAATATAGAGAAATGGAGGCATTTGCTCAATTCTCATCTGACCTTGATGCGGCTACTCAAAAACTTCTTGCTCGTGGTGCAAGGCTTACACAGCTTTTGAAGCAGCCTCAATATTCACCTCTTCAGGTGGAAGAGCAAGTAGCTGTTATATTTGCAGGAACTAATGGTTATCTTGATGATGTACCAGTTGATGAAGTTTCTGCTTATGAGCTTAGATTGTTAGATGATTTAAGAGCAAATGGTAAAAATATTTTGGATTCTATTCGTGAAAAGAAAAAGCTGGAAGATGATACCAAAGAAGAGCTTAAGTCATTCCTTGAGCAATTTAACAAGGGATATGTTGGTATTGCGGCTTAGAGTTAAGTGCAAGCGATTTGTTTTTGAAAGATAAAGGTTAACAATGCCAAGTTTAAAGGAATATAGAGATAGAATAACATCTGTTAAATCAACGAAGAAAATCACTTCGGCGATGAAGATGGTTGCGGCATCAAAGCTTAAAAAAGCACAAGATAGGGCGGAGGCAAGTCAGCCTTATGCTAAAGCTATAGCAGGGATTTTGGCTAGAGTTACTAAATCTATGGGTGATTGTGAACATGGTCCTAAAATGCTGGTTGGGACAGGTCGTGATAAAACTCATTTACTGATTGTAGTAACTGCAGATAGAGGGCTTTGCGGCGGGTTTAATGGTAATCTTGTTAAACGTGCAAGGGAAGAGGCTCATAATCTCATAGCTGATGGTAAAGATGTTAAGATTATCTGTATAGGTAGAAAAGCAAAGGACCTTCTAAAACGTGATATGGGTGAGTATATAGTTGCTTCTTATGCAGAGCTTGGCGATAAAGGTCTTATAAGTTACAAAGATGCAGAAGCTATTGTTGAATATATAATTGATAAATTTGATTCTGATTCTTTTGATGTTTGTACGCTTATATATAATGAATTTAAGAATGTTTTAGTTCAAAAACCTGCGGTTCAACAGCTGATACCTTTTACTTTATCAGAAGAAAGCGCAAAAGATGTCGAAGAAGATTCTTTGGATATGCAGTCATATGAATTTGAACCTGATGAAGATGTAATATTAGAAAAATTATTACCAAGAAATTTGGGTATGCAAATTTTCCGTGCTTTGCTTGATAGCGCAGCGGGTGAACAAGCAGCAAGAATGACTGCTATGGATAATGCTACACGTAATGCAGGTGATATGATTAATGAGCTTTCAGTTCAGTATAATAGAGCAAGACAGGCTTATATCACTAAAGAGTTGATTGAAATTATTTCAGGAGCAGAAGCAGTTTGATTTTATATAGTAAGAATTAAATGGAATTTTTGAAAAAGTAAGGAAGAAAAGAAAAATGGCTACAGGTAAAATAGAACAAATAATGGGCGCGGTTGTTGATGTTAAATTCGAGAATGGTGATGTTCCTGCTATTCTTAATGCGCTTGAAACTGATAATGATGGCAAAAAACTGGTTTTAGAAGTCGCACAGCATCTTGGTGAGAATACGGTGCGTTGTATTGCTATGGATACTACAGATGGTTTAGTTCGTGGTGCAGAAGTTAAAGATACTGGTGAGGCAATGACCGTTCCTGTCGGTAGCTGTACTTTGGGTCGTATTTTTGATGTTACTGGTCAGGCAATTGATGATATGGAACAGCCTAAAGCTGATACTAGATGGGGAATTCATAGAAAAGCTCCTGAATTTGTTGAACAGGCAACAGAAACTGAGCAGCTTGTTACAGGTATCAAAGTTGTTGACCTTCTTTGCCCTTATGCCAAAGGTGGTAAAATTGGACTGTTTGGTGGTGCTGGAGTTGGTAAAACTGTTACTATTATGGAACTTATCAATAATATTGCGAAGGCACATGGTGGTGTATCTGTGTTTGCTGGTGTTGGTGAAAGAACACGTGAGGGTAATGACCTTTATCATGAAATGATTGAATCAGGGGTGATTAAACCTGGTGATACTGAGGGTTCTAAGGCTTCGTTGGTTTATGGACAGATGAATGAGCCTCCTGGTGCGCGTGCACGTGTTGCTCTTTCTGGTTTGACAATGGCGGAATATTTCCGTGATGAAGAAAATCAGGACGTTTTATTCTTTATGGATAATGTATTTAGATTTACGCAGGCAGGAGCTGAGGTATCTGCTCTTCTTGGTCGTATTCCTTCTGCTGTTGGTTATCAACCTACACTTTCTACGGATATGGGAGCATTGCAAGAGCGTATTACATCGACTAATAAAGGTTCTATTACTTCGGTTCAGGCTGTTTATGTGCCTGCTGATGACCTTACTGACCCTGCGCCTGCTACGACATTTGCTCACCTTGATGCTACGACAGTTCTTTCTAGGCAGATAGCTGAAATGGGGATTTATCCTGCGATTGACCCGCTTGATTCGACATCTCGTATTCTTGACCCTCGTATTGTTGGCGAGGAACATTATCAATGTGCTATGGATGTTCAGAAAACATTACAAAATTATAAGGCTTTACAGGATATTATCGCTATTCTTGGCATGGATGAATTATCAGAAGAAGATAAATTAGTTGTGGCAAGGGCAAGGAAAATTCAGAGATTCCTTTCACAGCCATTCCATGTTGCTGAGGTGTTTACTGGCTCGCCTGGTGTTCTTGTTTCGTTGGAAGATACTATTAAAGGTTTCCGTGCCATTGTTGATGGGGAGCTTGATACTCTTCCTGAATCTGCTTTTTATATGGTTGGGTCAATTGATGAAGCAATTGAGAAAGCCAAGAAAATGGCAGTGGAAGCAGCCTAGAAAATTTAATTCTCATGTCATTCCTTTGAATGCAGGAGGTTTTTTAAGAATTGATATGAGTTTCTTGCCTTTGTGCGGAATGACTGATGGTTGAATATATAGTTATTGAGGTTTAGTGTTATGAGTGAAACAGAAAAGCAGTTTAATTTTGAAATTGTTTGTCCAGACAGAAAAATTATCTCGGATAAAGCTTGGCAAGTTGTTGTACCTGGTGATGATGGGGATTTTGGTGTTCTTGCTAATCACTCTGCTGTTGTTTCAAGTTTAAGAGCTGGTGTAGTAACGATTTATCAGGAAGAAAATGAACAATGTGTAAAAGTATTTGTTTCAGGGGGCTTTGTTGATGTTACTTCAACAAATTGTACTATACTTGCCGATGAGGCTGTGAATGTTAATGAATTAAAGCAAGATGAATTAGAACAGCAAGTGCAAAATCTTACAGAAGATTTGGGTATGGTAGAAGGTGATGCCGATAAAGCTAGAGTAGAGAAGAAGCTAGTTATTGCAAAGGCTAAATTAAGTGCTGTTTCTGGTCATTTATTTGTTTGATATTAATCATTAAATTTGGGTTTTTCTCCCCATTTTTCATTTTGTAAGTCTATTGATATATATTTATTATCTTTAACTTTTTCTTGTAATTCGCTTATATTTTGTGCGTGAGTAAAAAGCTTTAGGCAATCTTTTGTTATATATGTTTGTTTTTGTGCTGTTTTTGCCCAATCGATAAAATCTTGATATTGATTTTTTGAATTTAATATTCCTATAGGGCGTTTATGTGCTCCTAATTGTTTTAAAGTTAGGGCTGTGGATAGTTTATAAATATTATCTATACTATTTTCTAATATTATTAAGGGCGTATCATTGGAATTTATTATTTCTTCTTCAAAATGTGGAAGGTCAGGAATATTTTGGTGTTTTGTTCCATCTGGTATTTGCCATTTATCAAGCTTTTCAAAAGCTTCATCAACGTTATCTGCTGTTAACATGAAATCACAGAAATTAAATTTAGCATGTGGTATATTTTGTGTTTTATTTTTAAGCATATTTATTATGTTTGACCAGTAATTACCAGCATTTAAAAAAAGCAAAGGCTTGTTACTTAACCCCATTGCCCCCCAATATAATATTTCCAAAGCCTCGTCTAAGGTTCCGTATCCTCCTGGTAGAGCGATAAAAGCATCACCTAGATGATACATTTTTTGTTTTCTTTGCCATAAATCATCAACCATTATCATTTTTGTAAGCCCAGTATGGATACGTTCTGAGTCTTTTAGTTTTTTGGGTATAACGCCAATAACAGTACCGCCAGAGCGCAAGCATGATTCTGCGGTTAGGTACATTAGCCCTGCGTTCATTCCGCCATAACATATATCTATATTATTTAGAGCTGTTTTTTTTCCTAGTGAGATTGCTAATTTTTTATGTGTTTCAGGTCCATGACCAGAAGAACCGCAATAAATAGTATAAGTTTTTTTCATATTCAAAATATTTCTATAAAAGATAAATCGGGAGGGGGTATTTTTTCGTGGTTTAATTCTATCACAGGACGGATAGAAATGGAATTAGATGTAAATATATAATCTGCTTTTTTTAGTCTTTCTTCTGAGATTGTTTCTTCTTTTATATCATATTTTTGTATTAACTTTGACCTTATTATACCATTCATTACTCCGTCTTTTATGGGAGGAGTATATATATTGTTATTTTCCATTATATATATATTTCCTGATGATATGCATGAAATATTATTTTTTGTATTTAACAAAACAGCTTCATTGGCGTTATTTTCCTTTGCTTCTATAAGTGCTAGGATATTATCTGCGTAATTTGTGGTTTTGATTTTTGAGGTTGGCGAATATTCATTTCTTTTGGTTGTACGAGATATCCATAATTTCGCAGAGGGAGGAAGATTTGTTAATTCTGTCATTTTGATTATTATTGATGGATTTTGTGTATCTGGCGGAGATATCCCCCTTGCTCCGCTTCCTCTTGTTATTGTAGTGCGAAGAGCATATTTTTTTGAAGAATTGGTAGATTTTATAATATTTTTTATTTGTGAAATTATTTTTTCTTTTGATGGAATATCATCAATTCTCATGATTTTAGCGTGGCTGATAAGTCGATTTATATGTTCTTCGATAAATAATGGAGTAGAGTTTTTTATCAGCAATGTATCAAAGACAGCGTCTCCTAAGGTAATAGATCTATCTGTTTGAGGTATTTCTTTGTTATTGATATAGAATGTCATATTATTTTATTTTCTATTCTCTTCTCTTCTCTTCTCTTCTCTTCTCTTTTCTTTTTCTGACATTTATTTTTCTTTTTCTATATTGTACATATCGGCAATTGTTATGAAATTTCTTATTAAATCAAGACCATAAGTTGTTAATACTGATTCTGGGTGGAATTGAACACCAAATACGGGGTATATTTTATGTTGTAATGACATAATAATCCGTCCGCCTTTTGATTCAGTACTGGAAGTGATTTTAAGTTCACCATTTTTTGGTATTTTTGACATAAGGGAATGGTATCTTGCTGCTGTTAATGGATTGGGTAATCCCATAAATAAGTCGGAATTATCGTGGTCAATATCGCTTGTTTGTCCGTGTACTGGTTTTGGTGCGCGGATTGTTTCTCCTCCATATGCTTCTGCTATACATTGATGCCCAAGACAGACACCAAGTATTGGAATTTTATGTCCCAATTTTTTTACAAGCTCAATACATATTCCTGAATTTTCGGGTTTGGCGGGACCTGGTGAGATTATAATAGCTTCGGGGTTGAGTTTTTCTATTTCTTCTATTGTTATTTTATTATTTCTGATTACTTGTTTTTCTTTTCCTAGTCTGCCTACATATCGGGCTAAGTTATAAACAAATGAATCATAGTTATCTATTATCAATATCATGCTGTTTTCTCCAAATTTTCATCAGGGGAAAAGCTTTTTAGCATGGCATCGGCTTTGTCTAAAGTTTCTTGATATTCATTTTCGGGATTAGATTTTGCGATTATGCCGCCGCCTGCTCTTATTGATGCTTCATTTTTAGAATATGATATTGTTCTGATTGCTATATTTGTGTCCATAGTTCCATCAAAACCTATATAAGCTATTGAACCACAATATGAGTTTCTTCTGGAGGTTTCTAATTCTTCTATTATTTCCATTGCTCTTATTTTTGGTGCTCCTGTAATTGAGCCACCTGGAAAGCATGCATCAAGAAGGTCAAGAGCATGCATATTGCCGCGAAGTCTGCCTTTGACTGTTGATACAAGGTGATGAACAGTTGCAAATGTTTCTACCGCACATAATTTTGTTGTTTCTACTGAATGGTCATTACATATTTTTGATATATCATTGCGCATTAAATCAACTATCATAGCATTTTCGGCACGGTCTTTGCTGTTTCTTCTGAGTTCTTCGGCTATTTCATGGTCTTGCATGAAATTTTTTGCTCTTTTTCTTGTTCCTTTTATAGGTCTTGTTTCTACGTTATTATTATGGACAAATAAGAAACGTTCGGGTGAAGCGGAACTTATTATTATTTCATCAAAATTAAGATATGCAGAAAATGGGGCTGGATTTATATTACATAGATGGCAATAGTGCATAAATGAATCAAAATTTGGTGTTATTTCACTTGTGAATTTTTGTGATAGATTTGCCTGAAATATTTCACCGTCATAGATGTAGTCAATAATTTTTTTTATTTTTTCTATATATTCTTGTTTGCTTTCTTCTTGTTTCCATGAAAGGCTGATATTGTTATTTATTATTGTGGGATATTTGGGAATATCTCTAAGCCAGAGATTAATTTCTTCTAAGGTCTTGTTTTTTAGGTTTTTTGCTTGTGCGGAGCTGTTCCCCCTAGTAATTATCCAGCATTTTTGCTCAATATGGTCGTAGGCTATTACCTTGTCATATATTCCTATTATCATTTCTGGAGTTTGATGGTCATATTGAGCAATTTTGGGTAAATCTTCATTTATACGCGCAAGGTCATAACCAAAAAATCCAACTGCGCCGCCTTGGAATGGTGGAATATTTTCTTTTGTTTCAGCAGGTTCACTGTTGCATAATATTTCTAGCCTATCCTTTATTACCATAAAGGGGTTGCCTGTGAAATTTAGATTTTCATTTTCGCTTTCTATTGAGATTTTACCATTCTGGTATTTTATAATTTCTATAGGGTCATATACTATGAAGCTGTATCTTCCGAGATTATGTTCGGTATCAGAGCTGTGTAATATTTGCGAGTATTTTCTATTTTTTAGTCCAGCACTATATAGTGATAGAGGATTATGATAGTCAAGCGTGTGTGAATGTATTTCTTTCATACATATTTTTAGCTTTTTTTTATGTTTTATATCAATAAAAAACTGATAAATTTTTTGTATTTTTACATTATAGATGCTTTTAATTGGCGAGGTGGTTGTATTTGAACGATATCTATTAATGTAGGAATGTTACTTTCATCTATTTTACTTGGTGGTTTAAATTTAACTACTAAGCTTGTATTTTTTGGTGTTTCATCTTGTTTTTTTGCTATTGCTT
>JALTZE010000269.1 GCA_027051315.1 Micavibrio sp. | reverse complement strand
ATGTATGGATAAAAAAATTATTGAGATAGCCAGCGATGGAATAAGACTATCCATAAAAAGAGGTTTCCTTTGTATAGAAAATGACAATAAACAATCATCTAATAGTGTTCCACTTTCTGATATTGTTGGTCTGGTTTTATCTTCAAACAAGATTATGATATCAAAAAATACAATAAATGCAGTGACTGACAATGGGGGAACTATAATTTGTTGCGGAAATAATTATATGCCTACATCAATTACTACTCCTTATGCAGCACATTGGCAAACTGGTGAACGAATAAGAAAGCAAATATCTGCACCATTACCATTACAAAAATCATTATGGAAAGATGTAGTTAAAAAGAAGATAAGAAATCAAGCATTGATACTAAAATATTATAATAGTAATAGTGATAAAATAGAACGCTTAAATCAATTGGCAGATACAGTAAAATCAGGTGACACAGGAAATAATGAGGCAATTGCAGCACAGATATATTTTAAAGCTATGTTTGGCAAAAATTTTATCCGCAACCGACAAAAAAATGATATGAATATTTGGCTTAATTACACGTATATGGTTCTTAGAGCCTGTGTTGCAAGAGCAATCGCTGGGGCTGGTCTGTTGCCCTCTCTTGGAATTATGCATAGCAATAAGTTGAATCCATTTACACTCGTTGATGATATAATGGAACCATATAGACCACTTGCAGATTCTATTGTATTCGGACTTATGAACGATATGTCTTTACAAGATAATTATGATTTGACACCTAAAATAAAGAGGTCTTTGACAAATATTATTGCAACAAATCTTGAAACGGATAAAGGACAGAAACCGCTAGCAATCTCTTTATGTGAAACAGCTAATAGTCTAGCAAACAGCTATATTGAAAGAAAGAATCTATTGAAAATAGATAATTATATAAATCGTGATGAACTGTTAAGATAATAATGGGGGAAGCATATAATCTTCCCCCTCATTTTACGATATTAAATCTTATCATACGGTTTGACCGTCTAGTTAATCTCTGACAAAAAACACAAGTTACAAACCGATAATGCAATATATCTAATATATTTGCATTTATCAACAACTTACTTCATTATAAAAATAATTAATTCAATTTATTTGGGGGAAAGAGAATGAAATACCGTATGAGTCTTGACCTTGGTGTAACCTCTATTGGTTGTGCCATTATAGCTTTGAATGAAAATAATGAAGCTATCAAAATTATTGATGGTGCATGTAGAATATTCGAGTTATCGGAAGGAGCGGAAGAACGACGTCAAAAACGTCAGATGCGCAAAAATTACAAAAGAACAAAACAACGTTTAAAACTTTTAGCAAAGAAGTTATATGAAAAAGGATTCTGGTTATCAAAAAATCCTGCAACACCTGAAGATAATGACAAGAAAAGACAGCACCCTTACAGTCTTTCTCCTTATGCAATTAGAGCTCATGCCATACACGGTAAGTTAAATAATCCAAACGAATTTGGTAGGGCTATATTGCATATAGCAAAACATAGAGGAGCAGGATTTATTGATGCTTTGGAAGAAGAACACGATAATGATATTCATGAAGATGATGAAATAAAACCAAATAAGGAGAAAAAAGAGAGAAAACTTTCAAGTTATGAATTGCTACCAAAATATATGAAAGAGAAGGAGGCAAGAACTATAGGTGAGTATTTTAACATGCGCCTTAAAAATAAACCTGGAACAGGTAAAATTGTTCGTCAACGCTGCGATAGCTTAAAAAAAGAAAAACCTGTTGATTATGCTATTCCTCGTTATTTGGTTAAAAATGAATTTCACCTAATATGGGATAAACAGGCTAATTACTACCCTGAATTAAAGGATAAAGATTTTAAAAAGGAAATTTATGATATTTTATTTTATGAGCACCCTTCTGCGCCCTATGCTACGGCTAATTGTATATATATTGACGGAGAAGACAGACTTTTAAAAGCACATCCATTATCAGAAAAACGACGTATTTATGAAGCCGCTAACAATATTCGTATTCTAGACGATAATAATAAGCGTAAATTAAAAAAAGAAGAGCGCGATAAGATTATAAACGAGATTTTGATGCAAGGTAAGAATGCGAATAAAAAATCTGTTCGTAACATACTTGGTGATAAGAAAATGAATGTAATCTTTTCAGACAATAACTCTGGTATAAAACCTTATTTATATTCTAAAGATGAATTCACTTCTCTTCCTATTTTTTCAAAGATAACAGAGGAAAAACTATTTTCCCTAATAGAGTTTATGGCGAATCCTGTAATAGATGGGGATAAGCACGGTCGTCTTTACAACGAAGATGATTTACTTGAACTGCTTAAAGATAGATTTAAATGTGATAATAAAGAACAGATAGCAGATTTACTTGTTAAATTACCAAAGGGACGTGGTATGCTCGGTATAACAGCAACCCGCAATCTACTAGATTTATTGGAAAATGAGGTAATATCTCATAGAGAAGCAGCCGATAAGCTAGTTACAAGTGGTGACAGTCGATTTAAATCAGAAGAAGTCTTGGCGCAAGAAACACAAGGTAAATATAGTAAGCTTCCCTACTATGGTGAAGTTTTATGTAAAGATATAATGCCGATTCATCCATGGCAGAAAGAGCGTAACAAGACGCTTAATCCTGATGAAGCAAGATATGGGAAAATTGCAAATCCAGGTGTGCACCGTATGCTAAATCAGCTACGTTTTGTGGTTAATGATACAATTCGACGCTATGGCAGACCTTACGAGATAAATATAGAGCTTGGTCGTGATGTTGGCATGTCAACAAAAAAGAAAAACCAGTATGAAAAAATAAAAAATCAAAATCAGAAACTAAATGAAGAAGCGGAAGAATATCTAAAAAACAATAAAATCAGAATAACTAGAAACAATAAACTGAAATATAAGCTTGCCAAAGAGCAGGGCTGGAAAGATGCGTTTAATCCCCATAACAGTATTGGTGCACATTTTGATGGGTATGAGATAGAGCACCTTGTACCACAGGCATTAGGTGGGAGCGATACTCCTGCGAACTTGGTTTTAGTTAACAGAAATGAAAATGCAACAAAGGGAAATCTCTTTCCTTATGAGTTCTTTAGTAGAGAAAAAACACCCGAACAAATTAGAGAGATTCTAAAGAATTCCCGTGAGAGATTACCTGATAACAAAAAATGGAGGTTTGAATCTGATGCACATGATATTTTTGAAGAAGAAGGCGATAACAGTGCTACTGACCGCTACTTAACAGATACGCGTTATATGGCAAAAATTGCTGCCCGTTATCTACGTACTATCTTGGATTTTAAAAAATCAGAAGATAGTAATGTTATTAATACTCGTATATTAACTATAAAAGGTTATCATACTGCAAAACTGCGAACTGCCTGGAATTTAGACGGTCTAGAATATGAGCTAATGGGACTTGATATTCCCCGTTATATAGATTGCGACCCTTATTGGGTAGATGAAGAAACTGGAGAAGTGATAGAAGGCGCCAAAGAGCCTGATATGGACGGGAAATGGGGCTTTTTCGATAAAAAGAAAAATCCTGATTGGATGAAGAAACCCCGTATTGATCATCGTCACCATGTTTTAGATGCTATTGTTTTGGGCTGTATTAATCGCAATTTCTCAAATAGTTTAAATTGGGCTGATAAACGTGGATATACTCTGAATTATAGCGCATATCCATTGCCACTTACAAATATGAATAAAGAAAATGCCAAACAAGAGCGTACTAAATTTAGAAAAGAAGTTCTAGAACTACTAAGAGGGGTGAAAGTTTCACACAAATCTGAGCATTCAAAGAATGGGCAATTACATAAAGAAACCGGTAAAACAATGCTATATAAGCATGAGGATAATAAAACAGTTACCGTACGGTATTATAGAAAAGTTCTGGATGTCGTAAAAAATAAATCCGATCTAAAAAAATTATTGGTTAAACCATCAATTAAATCAGAATGGCACAAGGATATAGCCAAAGATAGAGAAAGTCTTGAAAAACTAAAATCAGATTTTGAGAATCATTATGATGAGGCTAGGTCATTATTAGAGAAAGAAAATATCACTCAGAAGAAAGATGGAGGAAAACCTAAAGAAATATCAGAAGCTATGATTCTTGCTAAGGCTTTTCAAATTATTAAAGAAAATAAGTTATGGGATGGGGGTTGGAGATTCCCAGCTTATAAAAATGAGAAAAGCCTTATTGCCATTGAAAAACATAACTTTGCTTATACATATGGCAATAATCATCGGGTTGATTTCTATGAAAAAGATGGGAAAGTTAATTGGCAAGTTATTAGTAATTTTGATGCTAATAACAAAGATTTTGTTCCTGAATATAAAAAGCTGGGATGTAAATTAATTTGGTCGTTACATCAAGGAGATATGATAGAGCTTGATACTCCTGATGAGTGGAAATCACTATCTAAAAATATACGATGTATTGCGAAAATAAAAAGTTTTAGGCATGGAAGGAATCGGGTTAATATAATCTTAAGTCACGATGCAAGAAATGGAAAAAATAGACCAAAACCAAGTTTTATGTTTCCTTCAATGCTAGTTGACAAAGGTTTCGTTTGGTTCGGGAAAAGTAATACAAGAAAAATTGAACTAACCCCTTCTGGAAGTGTAAAGAAAAAACATAGGAAACTATGGTATGGCAAGAAAAAGACGGCGTGAAGTTCCCAATGGGTGGGCAATGATGTGGATTTTTTGTATGTTTGATTTACCAGTACGAACTAAAAAAGAAATGCGCATGGCAACACGCTTTCGTAATGCATTACTTGATCGTGGTTTTTCAATGAAGCAATATTCAATATATATAAAATGTTGCAGCAGCCTACAGGCAGCAAAAACTCAATGTAGAAATTTAAAGAAAGTGATTCCAGATAATGGAAGTGTAACATTCTTGTATGTTACAGATAAACAATATATAATGACAGATAATTTTTTAGGCAAGAATTCAACAGAAAACGAAGAAGAAGAACGCAGAAAAAATGCTCAACTTTTACTTTTTTAGTTCAAAAAAAGGCATTTTTCCTACCAGAGGAAAGGCAAAAAACTTATGTTTTTCAATTGCCTATCCACTAGCAGGGTATATCAGAAATTAACTAGACGGTCAAATATGACATATTTAAATAGGTTATTCTATATTTAGATGGTATATCAGAAATTAACTAGACGGTCAAATATGACAGGGTTTACATAGGCTGTGCGATAGTGATCGGTATATCAGAAATTAACTAGACGGTCAAATATGACTTGTGAGCGTAGATTAAATAATTTTTATCGGGTATATCAGAAATTAACTAGACGGTCAAATATGACATGCTAGATGATGAGTCAGCATTAATCGGAGGTATATCAGAAATTAACTAGACGGTCAAATATGACACTCGTCTGGTATAGAATCTGTGGCTGTCAGGTATATCAGAAATTAACTAGACGGTCAAATATGACAAAACATCAAAATGCTGATAAAATTATTCTACTGTAACGGATTTTGCTAGGTTTCTTGGCTGGTCTATGTCCGTGCCTTTTACGGCTGCTATATGATATGATAATAGCTGTACTGGTATTGCGTATAATATAGGGGCAACAAAGGGGTGTATATTACCTATTTCTATGCTCCATCTTGAATATTCTTTTAATGATGAAACGCCTTTTTTATCTGAGAACATTATTACTTTTCCACCTCTTGCTACTATTTCTTGGATATTAGAGGCTATTTTATCAAATAAGTAATCATTTGGGGCAAGTACAACGATTGGCACTGTTTCATCAATTAATGCTATTGGACCGTGTTTTAATTCTCCTGCTGCGTATCCCTCTGCATGGATATAGGATATTTCTTTTAGCTTCAAAGCACCTTCCATTGCTATTGGATACATCATTGACCTACCCATATAAAGCATATCTTTAACATCTGATACTTGTTTTGCTATTTGTAATATTTCATTATCATGATTTAGTATTTTTGCTGCTTGTTTTGGTATATGTCTTAATGCTTCGGCTAGCTCTGCCTCTTTGGCGGTATCAATAGCTCCTTTTCTTTTTGATAGGGCAAGGGCGATACATGCTAGGGTAGTTAGCTGGGTAGTAAATGCTTTGGTTGATGCCACGCCTATTTCTGGACCTGCCAGAGTATGAAGAACATAATCAGATTCACGCTCTATTGTACTTTCTATGGTATTTACAATAGATATTATTTTTTGATTTTGTTTACGACAATATCTTAATGCCTCCAAAGTATCCAAAGTTTCACCCGATTGTGAAACAAATAAGGCGACCCCATCTTCTGGCATTGGGGATTCTCGATATCTAAACTCTGAGGCTATATCTATTTCGCAATGTATTTTTGCTATCTGCTCGAACCAATATTTGGCAACCATACAGGCATAAAAAGCAGTTCCACAAGCAACCATAGTAATTCTAGGAGCATTTTCCAGAGAATGTAATATTTCTTTGGGTATAGATATATGTCCTGTAGAAGGGTGAATAAAACTGTTTAATGTGTCACCTATAACAGCGGGTTGTTCATATATTTCTTTAAGCATAAAATGCTTATATTCCCCTTTACCTGTTGTTGCTCCGCTTTGTGCCGTAATTCTTATCGGTCTTTGAGTTATATTTCCTTGTTCATCATATATTGTAACTTCTGATTTTGTTAAAAATACTCTATCTCCATCTTCTAGAAATGATATTTTTCTGGTAAGCGGGGCAAGTGCATATGAATCTGAGGCAAGAAACATTTGATTATCTCCGTAACCTATTGCTAAAGGTGTGCCTTGTCTTGCTCCTATCATTAATTCTTCATCACTAAAAATAATTGCTACGGCGTATGCTCCTTCTAATCTATCAAGTGCCGCGTTTACTGCTTCTTGTGCTTTCATTCCTTGATTAAGATTATGATTTATCAAATGTACGATAACTTCTGTATCGGTATCAGAATTAAATTTACATTGTGCTTTTTCAAGTTCTTCTTTTATTTCTTTGTAATTTTCTATTATGCCGTTATGTACTACTGCTACATTACTTGTTGCGTGGGGGTGGGCATTATTTTCTGTTGGTTCACCATGAGTTGCCCATCTTGTATGACCTATACCGATATTACCTGAAAGATTGCTTTGTTTTAGCTTATTTTCAAGATTTACCAATTTACCTTCTGCACGACATCTTTGGATATTATTATTTGCAATAGTTGCGATTCCTGAACTGTCATATCCTCTATATTCAAGTCGTTTTAGTCCTTCTACGAGTATGGGGCTTACCTGTTTATCCCCTATTATCCCTATGATACCGCACATAATATTATTTTCCTATTCCTTACAAGTCACATATTGGACATAGCCTTTTTGCACTATGTGCTGGCAACCGTACATAGTCATAAATTCGCTACATTTACCATTAACTTTCAGATTAAAAGGAGGTTTTGCAGTTAATACGAATTCCATTTGTTCTTTTGTATAATCTGCTATACATATTCCTTCACATTCAGAAGAGTCCGAACATGGCTTATCTTTATCAGATGATTTAAGAATACATGAAGGGGCAGTAGTTAAACCATACATTGCCCATTTTCCCCCTTTACTTTCGCAATTTTCCTTATCTTTCTCCATCTTTTTCTTCATATCAGAGCCTTTTTTACGATATTCTTCCCATATCTCAGGGAGAATATAAGGGCAATCCCCTTTTACTGTTAAATTATATTTTTCATCTCTATAAATTACCATTTCGTGTATTTCACCTATTTCCACCTCACCAAATCCACATACACCTGTTCTTGCTGTTGCCATGATGTGTCTGTAAAAAGGTTTTGCATATGGTTCAACTGCAAGAAGCCTGAGCTGTATATGGTTATTTTCTAATTCTTTTATTGAAATTATTTCTACTTTACCTACATAGTAAGCTTTTTCCATTTCCTCCCTACTGCTTTCAGGGGTAGATAATGCGCATCTGCACGCATTAGCATTTTGACTAAATAGTGTAAATATACCCAAAAATAAAATAAGGAATCTAATCATTTTAATTCTGATATTTTTTTGTTACGGAATTTTTTTGCCCATTCACTATGAATTATTTGTTTACATCTTGCTATAGCCAAAGAATTATCAGGGACATTTTTATTAATTACACTGCCTGCTGCTATATATGATTCATTTTCTACAGTAATTGGGGCTATCAATGTGGAATTTGAACCTACGAAGACATTTTTTCCAATAATTGTTTTGCTTTTTTCAAAACCATTATAATTACAAGTTATTGTTCCTGCGCCTATATTACTATTATCGCCAATTGAGGCATCACCTATATATGAAAGATGGCTTGTTTTTGCTCCATCTCCTATTTTTGCATTTTTTACCTCAACGAAATTTCCTATTTTTGCACCTTCTCCAATTTCTGTTTCTGGGCGCAGACGAGCAAATGGTCCTATTACAGCTCCTGTATTTATATTTACACCTTCGAGATGAGAAAATGCCTTAATAGTTACGTTATCAGCTATTGTAACACCTTCCCCGAAAAACACGTTAGGTTCAACAGTAACATCTTGCCCCAGCATAGTATCATAGCTAAAATAAACGGTTTCAGGGTCTATCATTCTTACCCCTGCAACCATAGCACTTTCTCTGAGTAAGGTTTGTACATAATATTCAAGTCTGGCAAGGTCAGCCTTATTATTAACCCCCATTACTTCTGTTTCATCATCTATTATACATATTTGCGTGTAATATCCGTCTTCTTTTGCTATTTTTACAATATCTGTAAGATAATATTCACCTTGAGCATTGTTTTTTTCTAATTTTTCTAGCCATTTTTCTAACTTGCTTCCATCAACACAAAAAGCACCTGTATTACATATATTACATTCTAGCTCTTCTTCATTTGCATCTTTATGTTCCACGATACGGTCAAGATTACCATCGTCATCTGCTATCAACCTTCCATATCCTGACGGATTTTCCATTTCAATGCCAAGAACTGATAAAGCTGATTTTGTATCAAATTCTTTTACAGATATAAGGTCTTCTAATGTTTCTACAGAGATAAGGGGAGCATCTCCCATGAGTATGAGAACATTACCGTTAAAATCTTTTAGGTGGGGTAATGCTGCTTTTACTGCGCCGCCTGTTCCATCTGCTTCATATTGAATAGATATTTCATGGAGTCTTGCTGCTTGTTTAACCTCTTGCATTTCATCTGAGGTAACTATTATTATTTTTTCTGGCTCTAATGTTTCTACGGTAGATATTAGCCATTTAATCATCGGAAGACCTGCAATCTCGTGCATTACTTTTGGTTTATCCGATTTCATTCTGGTGCCTTTACCAGCTGCTAATATTACACATGCTAAAGGGGGGGGGGCTTTAGAGCTCATATTTATTACCAATATATATTACACCTTAAAATAAAGGTAAATGATTATAGACTATGTAATAGATTAAACCCTGATATACGTCTTGATGTGGA
>JALTZE010000268.1 GCA_027051315.1 Micavibrio sp. | reverse complement strand
AATTTCATGAGCAAAAAACTGTACCTCAAACATTGAACCATGAGGAAAATGACTATCATCAATAATTTGCATAATTTTAAGTGCGCCAGAAATATTTTCTATAGATTCGAAAATGCCAGCTTCCCTTAAAACATTCAGGCTGCTTTGCCACAAGGCAACCGTACGTCCAGTTATTTTTGTATCTTCAGGTTTGCTAGGTTTAAAAGGTTCTATAATAGTGGATTTTATTCCATTTTTACTTAATATAAGAGAAAGGCAAAGTGCTGGAACTCCTCCCCCTGCTATCACTATTTCTTTATATTCATTATTCATATTATAAAACTCAAATATCAGTTCCAATTTTTAATATAATTATACT
Source organism: Micavibrio sp. (assembly GCA_027051315.1). Lineage (GTDB taxonomy): Bacteria > Pseudomonadota > Alphaproteobacteria > Micavibrionales > Micavibrionaceae > JALTZE01. The sequence continues at coordinate 1,588 of JALTZE010000268.1, read as the reverse complement.
ATAGTAATCATACATAATTTAAGAAAGGAGTTTTTATGGCTAAAATAGAAATATATTCTACAAGAGTTTGCCCATATTGTGTAAAAGCAAAAAATCTACTTCAAACAAAAGGGCTGGATTATACAGAATATTTAATCGATTCCGATTATAGCAAAATGGATGAAATGCTTAAAAGGTCAGGCGGAAGACGTACAGTACCGCAAATTTTTATCAATGATAAACATATAGGCGGTTGTGATGAACTTTATGCGGCAAATGACTCTGGAGAATTATCAAGATTATTAGGTGAATAAAATGACTTTTAAAGCAGCCTGCTTACAGCTAAATAGCGGTTCGGATATATCTTCTAACATAGTAAAAATAGATAACATGATAAGAAAAGCCGCAGCAAAGGGAGCTGACATAGTTTTTACCCCTGAAAATAGCTGTCATATGGTTTCAGATATAAAAAGCAAAATAAAAGATTGCCCAAAACAAAATGAACATCAGGCCGTATCTCATTACTCACAATTGGCAAAAGAGCTTGGAAAATATATTTATATAGGGTCATTAGCGATAAAACTTGATAATGAGAAACTGGCTAATCGTTCTTTTTTATTTTCTCCGAAAGGGGAAATATTAAAAACCTATGATAAAATACATCTTTTTGAGGTATCTCTTGATACAGGAGAAAAACACCGCGAAGCAGATAATTACCAAGCAGGAAGTAAAGCAGTTATTGCAAAAACTCCATTAGCAAATTTTGGTATGACAATTTGTTACGATATAAGATTTCCACATTTATATAGATTTCTTGCAAAAGCAGGGGCAAACATATTGGTAATCCCCGCCGCATTTACAGTACCAACGGGTAAGGCTCATTGGGAAATATTGCTAAGGGCAAGAGCAATAGAAAATAGCTGTTACGTAATAGCGCCGGCTCAAACAGGAACTCACGAAGGAAGCAGAAAAACCTACGGTCATTCAATGATTATCAACCCATGGGGAGAAATAATGGCAAATGCAGGCGAAGGTGAAAAAATAATATATGCAGATATTGATATAGAGCAGGTCGATAAAATAAGGAGCTCATTAAATTCAATAAACCATGATAGAGATTTTTAAATATAGAATATTCGCATTGACATAATGCTGGAGTTGTGGTAGCTTTATCTCCTAAAATTTAGAGTAAATTAAAGTTATGGGAAATGGGCGCGACATAAAAAGCATATTTAATGCATTAAATGATATGCATGCTAATTATCCAATAGATAGTGAATATATCCAATCTATTTTTTCTACAGTTGGCGATATTATTTCTGATATTTCTGGGGGAAGATTAGCTTTTACTCCTAAATTTCTTATGCCACTATCAAAAGAAGGAGTAAGTGCAGGAAAAATTATAAATAGTAAATTTTCACCAGCAATATATGGCGGAGAAAATCCAGAAACCATATTTTCAGTATTTTTTGATATTCCAGAAAAATTATCAGTAAATAGCGCTATCCACGATGTTATAGAAACAATGTCTGATTTAGGTAAATATGGTCGAGGACATAAAATATATACAAATATGCCAAATCTGGATTTTGATGATAATCTTCATGAC
>JALTZE010000267.1 GCA_027051315.1 Micavibrio sp. | reverse complement strand
GCTTTGTATCTTATTTCTTCTCTCGTTCCTTCGAAATGGTTTATGGTTGCTGTTGTTTTGCCATTTTTTTTTGATATTGCTATTACTACTGTTCCTACTGGTTTTTCTTTTGTTGCTCCATCTGGTCCTGCTATTCCTGTTACGGCAATTGAAATATCGGCGTAGCTGTTTGACAATGCTCCTTCTGCCATTTCTTTTGCAGTTTCTATACTTACTGCTCCATGACTTTGTAATGTTTCTAGTTTGACATTTAGCAGTTCCATTTTAGCGTCATTTGAATAAGTAACAAATCCGCGTCCGAATATAGAAGATGAGCCTGGAATTGAAGTTATATAGGCGGATATTAAGCCTGCTGTACAAGATTCTGCTGTTGTTATTTGAAGTTCTTTTTCTTTTAGTAATTTATTTAATGTTTGGCTTAAAGATTGGATTCTAGAGATTAAAGACATTAATTATTCCTCCCGTTATTAGGGCTGCAAAAAAGCCTGCTAGTAAGTCATCTGCCATTACTCCGCGTCCTCCTGGTAGTTTTTTATCAGCCCAGCTGATAGGCCAAGGTTTTAAAATATCAAAAAAACGAAATGATATAAACGCAATTAATATATGGGTCGGTTCAAAATTTGTAGCGAGTAGAGCAACCCATATGCCGACAACTTCATCTATTACAATCATAGAAAGGTCGTGTTCTTTTGTTTCTTCTTCTATTTTGTTGGATACTATTATTCCAACTATATAAAACACCAATATCATGGCAAAAAGCAGATATTTTCCGCCAAGAAGAAAAAAGACAATAGCAAATGGAATGCCAGCAATTGTTCCCCATGTACCTGGAGCGGGATACATCAAGCCTGTGCCAAACCATGTGGCAAGCCATACGTGAGGAGCACGCATATTGAGTTTTTTTATGGTTTCAAGATTTTTTCTTTGTTTTTTAAGCATGGTGGGTAATTTACACGGGAATAGATATTGTGGCAATAGCTTGGGCTGCTATTCCTTCTTTTCTACCCGTAAAACCCAATTTTTCGGTGGTTGTTGCTTTGATAGAAATATTTTCTATATCTATTTCTAATAAATTTGAAATTTTCTCTCTCATTTTTGTTGTATGCGGGGATATTTTAGGTTCTTCGCATATGATTGTAAGGTCTATATGATTTATTATTGCCCCATAATTTTTTAATAGATTATTTGCATGTTTTAAAAATACGGAGCTATTCATATTTTTAAATTCAGGATTTGTTGGAGGAAAATGAGTTCCTATATCTCCTGCGGATATTGAACCGTATAATGCATCTGTTATGGCATGCATGGATACATCTGCATCAGAGTGCCCCTTTAATTTTTTTATGTGAGGGATTTTTATTCCGCACAAGGTTACATAATCTGATTTTGTGTCGTTATCGAATGTATGCACGTCAAACCCTAAGGCTGTTTTTGTTTTGTAATTCATGTGGTTACCTTTGTTATTTGATGCTATTTTTTTTGCAAATTCCATATCATGTTGATTTGTAATCTTTATATTTTCTATTGATGATGGAACTAATGATATGTTTATTCCATATTTTTGTGCTAATGAAGCATCATCAGTATATGAAGTTTTATCCTTAACTAATTGATGTGCCTTAATAATGTCATTTAAGAAAAACGCCTGTGGGGTTTGTATTGAGTATATATTTTCTCTTGCTACATTTGAACCATATTGATTGTTTTTGGATTTATTTAGTGTGTCATTTACCTTTGTTGCAAGTGTTGCTGCCCTGTTTTTGCATAACTCTTTAAGTATTTTATCAATAAGGGAGTGTTTTATAAAAGGTCTTGCTGCATCGTGTATTAGAATGATATCTGAATTTTTTGATTTAGAAATATTAATTAACCCATTGAATACACTTATATACCTTTCTTTTCCTCCTATCACTTCTTTTCTTAATTTATTTGATTTATATCTTTCTTTAACTA
>JALTZE010000266.1 GCA_027051315.1 Micavibrio sp. | reverse complement strand
AGTAAATATATTCTTTACAGGGACAAAAAAGATAAAATATATTGCTTTTCAATCAAGTAAATACTATTTTCCCATAGCTATAATATAAAGAAATAAAAGACAATGAGTCATAAACTAGAACATATACGTAACTTTGCAATAATTGCCCATATAGACCATGGGAAGTCAACACTAGCCGACCGTCTTATCCAAACATGCGGAGGGCTAGAAGAACGTGATATGAAACAACAAGTACTAGACTCAATGGATATAGAGCGTGAACGCGGCATAACAATCAAGGCACAAACAGTACGCTTAATATACAAAGCGAAAAACGGTATAGAATATCAATTAAACTTAATGGATACACCAGGACATGTTGATTTTTCCTATGAAGTAAGCAGGTCCCTTGCTTCTTGTGAAGGCTCTATACTAGTTGTCGATGCTACACAAGGGGTGGAGGCTCAGACCCTTGCTAACGTATATCAAGCAATAGATAATAATCATGAAATTATTCCAGCAATAAATAAAATAGACCTTCCCGCAGCAGATGTAGAAAAAGTAGCAACAGAGATAGAAGATGTGATAGGACTCGATGCCTCAGAAGCAATCCCATGTTCAGGTAAATCTGGTCTTGGTATCGATGAATTATTAGAAGCAATCGTAACAAAACTCCCCCCCCCGCATGAGGGCGATATAAATGCCCCGACCAAAGCTTTATTAGTAGATAGCTGGTATGACCCATATTTAGGAGTTGTAATTCTTGTTCGTGTAATTGACGGTTTTCTTAAAAAAGGTCAAAAAATTAAATTCATGAATAGCAAAACCGTAAGGGAAATTGACAGAGTAGGGATATTTACACCAAAACATGTACTTCTTGATGAGCTAGGACCAGGTGAAATGGGCTTCATTACCGCAGGAATCAAGGAAATATCAGAAACACAAGTAGGCGATACTATAACAGATGACAAAAATCCATGTCATGAGGCTTTGGCAGGATTTAAACCTTCAATACCAATGGTTTTTTGCTCGTTATTTCCAATCGATTCATCAGAATATGAAAAATTAAAAGATTCGCTTGGTAAACTTGCCTTGAATGATTCTTCTCTACATTTCGAAACTGAAAGTTCTCAAGCATTAGGAATGGGATTTAGATGTGGCTTTCTTGGGCTTCTTCATATGGAAATTATCCAAGAACGTCTGGAAAGAGAATTTGATTTAGACCTAATACCAACCGCCCCAAGCGTTGTTTACCACATATATAAAACTAATGGAGATATGATAGAGCTATATAACCCCGTTGATATGCCGGATATAGTATCAATCGACCGTATAGAAGAACCATGGATTAAGGCAACAATCCTAACTCCTGATGAATATCTTGGTGGACTTTTACAGCTTTGTCAGGAAAGAAGAGGGGAACAAATAGAGCTCACTTACGCAGGTAATCGCGCCATGCTGGTTTACCGCCTGCCACTCAACGAAGTAGTGTTTGATTTTTATGACCGCCTTAAATCAATATCCAGAGGTTACGCAAGTTTTGATTATGAAATAGATGGATATGCCCCAAATGACCTTGTGAAAATGGAAATCAGAGTAAATAATGAACCTGTTGATGCTCTTTCTATGATTGTGCATCGCTCCCAAGCGGAATATCGTGGCAGAGCATTATGCGAACGCCTAAAAGAGCTTATTCCAAGACAAATGTTTAAAATAGCAATTCAAGCAGCTATAGGTGGCAAAATCATTGCCAGAGAAACTCTTTCAGCCTTAAGAAAAGATGTTACAGCAAAATGTTACGGCGGTGATATAAGCCGTAAGCGTAAACTATTGGAAAAACAGAAAAAAGGTAAAAAGAAAATGCGTCAATATGGTAACGTAGAAATACCACAAAGCGCATTTATTAACGCTTTAAAAATGGGCGACAATTAAAAATCCTAACCCTCGAAAAATTCTTTTGTGATTTATTTGATAAATACTCCTG
>JALTZE010000265.1 GCA_027051315.1 Micavibrio sp. | reverse complement strand
GTTTTTTATAATCCATTAAAAAAATATTGACAAATAAATCAATAATCATTAGTTTCCGCAATAAGTTTTAGATGGCTTTACAGTATTTTTCTATAAATTTTTGAAAAAACTGTGCCTGAATGTATTAAACATGGGTACCCCACAGTCGGCGAAGTTACGCTCACTGTGGTATTTGGATTTGTAATGTTTTGGAGCTGATATGTTTCAGAGTTTAAGTGACAGATTAGGTGGAATTTTTGATAAGCTGAAAGGTAAGTCCGTACTTACCGAAGATGCTGTTAATGAAGCTATGCGCGAGATTCGTATAGCCTTATTAGAAGCCGATGTTGCTTTGCCAGTAGTTAAGAATTTTATAGAGCAAGTTAAAAATCAGGCCATAGGTCAGGAAGTTATCAAATCTGTATCCCCTGCTCAACAAGTTGTTAAAATAGTAAATGATGCAATGATTGAAATGCTAGGCTTAGAAACTGAAGAGCTTAGCTTTAAATCTACTCCCCCTGCTGCTTTTTTGATGGTTGGGTTGCAAGGAGCTGGTAAAACTACTTCTACTGCCAAAATTGCAAAATATCTTAATGACAAGTTCAAAAAGAAAGTTCTTATGGCTTCTTTGGACGTTGCCCGTCCAGCAGCGCAAGAACAGCTTCGCATTCTTGGTGAACAAACATCTATAGCAACTTTGGAAATTATCAAAGGGCAAAATCCAGTTGAAATTGCAAAAAGAGCAATGGATACAGGACGAATAGAAGGCTATGACGTAGTAATGCTGGATACAGCAGGTCGTTTAGCAATAGACGAAGAATTGATGGAAGAAGTTGCAAAGGTACGTGATGCGGTTAATCCTACGGAAACATTACTTATTGCTGATGCGATGACTGGTCAGGACGCTGTCAATACTGCTAAGGCTTTTGATGATAAAATAGGTATTACTGGTATTATGCTTACCCGTGTTGATGGTGATGCGCGTGGTGGGGCTGCTATGTCCATGCGTGGAGTTACTGGGAAACCTATTAAATTACTTGGGGTTGGAGAAAAATGGGATGCTATTGAAGCTTTCCACCCTGATAGGATTGCTGGTCGTATTCTTGGTATGGGCGATGTTGTTTCTTTGGTTGAAAAGGCCGTTGAAACAATAGATAAGGTCGAAGCTGAAAAAATGGCCAAAAAGTTCAAAAAAGGGAATTTTGACTTTAATGACATGCTTTCCCAATTTGAGCAAATGAAAAAAATGGGTGGTATGAGTAGTATGCTTAAAATGCTTCCCGGTATTGGTAAAATGGCAAAACAGCTGGAAGAAGCAAATCTTGATGATAATGTATTTAAATATCAAGAAGCTATAATTCGCTCTATGACAAAAAAGGAGCGTGAAAATCCTAAACTTTTAAATGCTTCCCGTAAAAAGCGTATTGCTGCAGGTTCTGGGACTTCTGTTCAAGAGATAAATAAATTGTTCAAACAATATCAGCAGATGAATTCTGTAATGAAAAAAATGCGTAAAATGGGTATGGGCAATATGATGGGACAACTCAAATCCATGATGTCGGGAAAAGATGCTGCTATGTTGGAGCAAATGGAAGATATTGATGGGGCAGATAATATGTCCCCCGAAGATTTGATGAAAGAAATGAAATCATCAAAATCACCGCTTGGGGCTAATCCTTTTGATAGTATGGGTTCTGGTGGTGGATTACCTCCTATGGGAGGGGGAAGAGGTGGTCTTCCTGGTTTAGGGGCTGGCTTAGGAGGAATGAGTGGAGGATTACCCTCACTCACCTCTAATGGTAAAAAAAAGCGTAAGAAATAAAGATTTTTAACAGTGTTTTAGATTATTTATTAAAAGGAGAATTATAAAATGGCACTAAAAATAAGATTGGCTCGCGGTGGTCGTAAAAAACGCCCTCATTACAGCATTGTTGTTGCAGATGTAAGAGCTCCACGTGATGGTCGTTATATTGAAAAAGTTGGTACTTATAATCCGCTTTTGGCAAAAGACGATGAAAAACGTGTTTCATTGAATGAAGAGCGTATCAAGCACTGGCTTTCTGAAGGTGCAAAACCTACTGACCGCGTTGCTGTATTTCTTGGAAAAGCAGGAATTATAGATATGCCTGCTCAAAGAAACAACCCAAATAAAGGGCAGCCAAGTGAAAAAACAAAAATGCGTATAGCCGAAAAAGAAGAAAAGCGTAAAGCTGCTGAAGAAGCTGCCGCTGCTGCTTCTGCTGAGGCTAACGAAGAAGCAAATTCTGAAGAAAATGCTGCTTAAATAATATTTTATATTTAAGGCGTACCGAAGTATAAATTCGTGCGCCTTTCTTATTTCTTAATATTTATTATTAGGACACACATATAAATGGCTGAGATAGAAGAAAAAATAAAAATAGCAAAAATTGCAACCGCTCATGGAATTAAGGGAATGGTTAAGCTTGATTTTTACGGTGATGATATTTCTATCTTTGAAAAAAGCGAATATTTTTTTGATAGCAAAGGTAATAAATTTTCTTTTAAAATAAAAAATCCAGTTAAAAATCAGTGGGTTGCAGAAGTAAACAATATAAGAGATAGAAATGATGCAGAAAAACTGCGCGGAACTGATATTTATATTAACAAATCCAACCTTCCTGAAATAAAAGATGAAGATGAATTTTATTATGAAGACCTTATCGGAATGAATGTATTGGATAAAGATGGTAATATATCTGGAAAAATTACTGCAATACAAAATTTTGGGGCTGGTGATTTATTAGAAATAAAGCCTGTAAGTGGTTCTAGTTACTATCTTCCATTTACAAAAGAATATGTACCAGAAGTTAATTTAACTTTAGGAAAAATTGTAATATTGCCTGATGATGCTTTTTTATAGGTAGTAATTAATGAATAAATGGCACGTAAATATCATGACATTATTTCCAGAGATGTTCCCTGGAAGCCTTGGCATGTCTTTGGCTGGAAAGGCTCTGGAACGTGGTGATTGGAGTTATGATATTTATAACCCAAGAAACTATGCACAAGATAAGCATAAATCTGTTGATGATACTCCTTATGGTGGGGGAGCAGGAATGGTTTTGCGTGCTGATATTCTGGAAAAATCTTTTTTGGATATAAAGAATCCTGGTAAAAAGATTTATATGTCACCTAGAGGCAAAGTTCTTAACCAAAAAATGGTACAAGAATTTATAAAAGAAGAAAATATCACCATTTTATGTGGTAGATATGAGGGGGTTGACCAAAGATTTCTTGATGCCCATGAATTTGAAGAAATATCCATAGGCGATTATGTTTTATCAGGTGGAGAACCTGCCGCTTTGATAGTTATGGATTCTTGCATTCGCTTGCTTGACGGAGTAATGGGGAATGAAGAAACAGCAAAAGAAGAAAGCCATTCAAATGGATTATTGGAATATCCTCATTATACTCGCCCCGCCCTTTGGGTTGATGCGAATGGTATAAAACGAGAAGTGCCAAATATATTAAGAGAAGGACATCATAAAAAAATTGAAGAATGGAGAATTCATCAGGCTGAAAAACTTACAAAAGAAAGAAGAATTGATTTATGGGATAAATATAAGCAGAAATAGCTTGTATTTATGAATCAAATCATGTAAAAACCTGTCATTCTCCGATTTCTGCAAGGAGGTCTTGCAGTTGGGAAAAAGATAAATAAGCCGCCGAGAGTATAAAATCTCTTGAAATCGGGCTTTAAAAAAAGGGAATAAAACTATGAATATAGTGCAAAAATTAGAAAAAAGAGAAGAAAAAAAGCTTCTTGAAGGTAAAACAATACCAAATTTTAATGCAGGTGATACTGTTAAAGTTAATGTTAAAGTACGTGAAGGTAAGCGTGAGCGTATTCAGGCTTTTGAAGGTGTATGTATAGCAAAATCAGGTAAAGGTATATCAGGAAGTTTTACCGTTCGTAAAATTTCATATAATGAAGGGGTTGAGCGTGTATTCCCTCTTCTTTCACCAAGAATTGAAAGTATTGAACTAATCCGTCGTGGTTCTGTTCGTCGTGCTAAGCTTTACTACCTGCGTGAGCGTCGTGGTAAGGCTGCTCGTATTGCTGAAAGAACTACTGGTCACGGTATCGAGAAAAAAGAAACTAAAAAGAAATAGCCTTAAAAGATAAAATGATTTAATGAAAAAGCACGGTAATATCCGTGCTTTTTTGTTTGCCTAACATATTCTACTACATACCAGTTATAGTACAAGATATATCTGGATTCCCACGTTCCAATTTAAGATTTTCGTTCTCAGTAAGTTGGGTTTTAAATTTAATTTTATCAGCATCTGAAATCTCATCTGACGCATCTACAGCTTCTGACATTTTTCTAAGATACCATTCAGTATCTGAGAGTTCTCTTAATTCTCCCAATCTATCTGATAAACCTCCTTTCTTTGTTAAAGAATCCAAATCTTCTTTAGAAATTCTTCCTTCTTTCCATTGCTTATTTAGACTTTGGTAGTTATCCTGAACTAACTGAAGGACTGAATTTAAATTACGTTCATTACCAAAATCTCTGCATATAGTATTAACTTTTTGAAGTAAATCTTCTATATCTATCATTTTTTCTGCAAAACCATTCTCTTGAATAGTTTCAGCATCGACGGCTCTTGCCCTGAAATTTTGAGGTAAACCATATTTTCCACCATCCATTTCAATTATTATTTCTTTTCCATCAGATGTTTCTATATTTGTTACTATTGCTTGGTCTGCTTCATTATTATTTAGCAATGCAACTCCACCAATAGCAACGGTAGCAGCTAGTGCTACATTTCTTACAACTGGATTACCAACTGCGTTTTTAAATATTTTTGATAAAAATCCAGAATCTGAATTTCGTGTTGCCATTGTTTTTCTAGCCATTTTTTTACTTTTCTGTATTTTTTTATTTAAGTTCTATCACATTCCACTATTTATTATCTATTTTTTATTATCTTAAGCAATAAAAACAATGGGTTCGTTGAATATTATTAGAGCCAGAACACTATTGATTTTATTCGCTTTATTTGCCTATATATTATAAGTAAAATGTTACTTAATTATTAATCAGGTAAAAATTATGGAAAAAGCTCAGACTTTATATGAAAAAATATGGAATAATCATTTGATTGATACATCGGAAGATGGTTCCAGCCTGATTTATATTGACCGTCATTTGGTGCATGAAGTTACTTCACCACAAGCTTTTGAAGGACTTCGTATAGCAAAACGGAAGGTAAGGCAACCAAATAGAACTTTGGCTGTTGCTGACCATAATGTTCCTACATCTGACAGGTCAGAAGGGATAAAAGAAGAAGAAAGCAGAATACAAGTAGAAACTCTAGAAGCCAACGTTAAAGAATTTGGTATAGAATATTTTAGAATGAATGATAAAAGGCAAGGAATCGTTCATATAATAGGACCTGAGCAAGGATTTACTTTACCTGGAATGACTATAGTTTGTGGAGATTCTCATACTTCTACGCATGGGGCATTTGGTTCGCTTGCCTTTGGAATAGGCACTTCGGAAGTTGAACATGTCCTTGCAACACAAACATTAATACAAAAACCTGCTAAAACCATGAAAATTACTGTTAACGGTAAGTTACCAACAGGTTGCACCGCCAAAGATATGGCTCTGGCTATAATTGGGAAGATTGGCACTGCTGGAGGAACTGGTTATGTTATTGAATATGCTGGCGATGCCATATCTTCACTTTCTATGGAAGGAAGAATGACAGTTTGCAATATGACGATAGAGGGAGGTGCAAGAGCGGGGCTTATTGCTCCTGATGAGGTTACTTTTGAATATATCAAAAATTGCCCCCGTGCGCCCAAAGGAAAAGAGCTGGAAGAAGCTATTTCATATTGGAAATCTCTTATTTCTGATGATGGGGCTGTTTATGATAAGGAAATTATTATGAATGCTTCGGAAATTGAACCGCAAGTTACATGGGGAACGTCACCAGAAGATGTATTGCCTATTACAGATAAAGTTCCCTCTCCTTATGATTTTAAGGATAAAAACAAGCAAGAATCAGCAAAACGTGCTATTGAATATATGGGGTTGAAAGCAGGACAAAATTTACAAGATATAAAAATTGATAAAGTTTTTATAGGCTCGTGCACTAATGGTCGTATCGAAGATATTAGAGATGCAGCAAAAATAGCAAAAGGGCGTAAAATAGCAAAAAATGTTTATGCTATGGTCGTTCCTGGTTCGGGGCTTGTAAAAGAACAAGCAGAAAAAGAGGGACTTGATAAAATCTTGATTGAGGCTGGATTTGATTGGCGAGAAGCTGGTTGTTCTATGTGTCTTGCTATGAATGCTGACCGCCTTGAGCAAGGGGAAAGATGTGCCTCTACCAGTAATAGGAATTTTGAAGGTAGGCAAGGACGCGGTGGGAGAACTCACCTAGTTAGCCCTGCCATGGCTGCTGCGGCTGCTATCAAAGGATATTTAGCCGATGTAAGAGAATTTATATAATCTTCTTATATAAAAGGGCTTGACTGGTTTCGAGTCTTGGGAGTATTCCTTATCGCGATGAATAAGGATTATGATTCTTGTTAAGATAATCTTAAATATTCCTTGTTATTCCTTTAGGCGGGTTAAAAGTAAATTTAGGAAGGTTTGATGGTAATTTATTAATATTTTCCCATTAAAATATTGCTATGTTGACAGTTGATAAACGCACAATTAAGCGATTAGAAGAAATAAACCTAGTGGAACTTGATGATATAATCGATTCTTATGATTATGATACTGATTCTACTTTGCAATCTGATGAATATCAAAGCTTTGAATCTGCTACATGGCAAAAAATACTTGATTATGGCAAGGATACATCAGAAATGTATGGCAGGAGGAGGATGGCTCCTCACCTAAAAACAGCCGCCAGAGAGATTGCAGCACTTTTATGTGAGCTTGGTTTTTCAAAAAATGTTCAAAAAAATTCGCAAAATGCTTTTAAATTACATGATTTTGGAAAAACACATAAGGGATATGATGTTAATATTTGGTCGTTACCAAACAGACCAACAGAAGAAGAAAAGATAGATAAGAAAAAACATCATATTTTAGGTCCTGATATGTGGTTTTCTATGATTGAAAATTTAAGCGATAAAATAAAAAATCACCCACATGTTAGTATTGTAGTTCCTGCGCTTATGGCATTTCACCATGAAAAACTTAATGGAAAAGGTGAAAGAAAAAGAAAATCTGAAGAATTGGGAACAGTAATAAGAGCGGCATGTATTGTTGATGCTTATTGCGGGGATATTGTTAAAAGACCTCATCAAGAAAAGCCAAGAACTCCTGGACAAGCAATATTAAGAATGGCAGATATTGGGGATATAAAACATAAATATAAAGATTGTTTTGATACTGAAATTTTGGCCGTTTATTCATCTATTGTACAAAAAAATACAGGCAATAAGCTTAACCCTGAAACAGCTGTTGCCAATGCTCCTTATTATTTAAGGGAGAATGAAAAAGAGCATGTTTCTAACATAAGTCGATAATTTATCTTGATATTTATAATATGATGCTTTTTAAATATTCCTTATTAATTTTTTAAGAGTAATAGTCCAGATGCAACCATTTACAAAATTTACGGCAATTGCTGCCCCTCTTCCTTTGATAAATATTGATACTGATATGATTATTCCGAAGCAGTTTCTTCGTACCATTAAGCGTTCTGGGCTGGGGGTGAATGCATTTGATGAAATGAGATATGATAGTAATGGAAATGAAAAATCTGATTTTATTTTAAATAAAGAGCCATATAGAAATGCCAAGATTCTTGTTACTGGTGAAAATTTTGGATGTGGTTCATCTAGGGAGCATGCGCCATGGGCTTTGCTTGATTTTGGTTTTAAATGTATTATAGCCCCCTCTTTTGCTGATATATTTTATAATAATTGCTTTAAGAACGGTATTTTACCAATTACTCTTTCCAAAGAAAAAGTTGATAAATTTATGAAATATGCAGAAGAAAAAAAGGAAATTACTATTGATTTAGAAAATCAAACGGTAAATTGCGAAAGTTTTTCTTCAAATTTTGATATTGATGGATTTAGGAAACACTGCTTATTAAATGGCTTAGATGATATAGCTTTAACACTGGAAAAAGAAAGTAAAATAACTGCATATGAAGAAAAAATTTCCAAACAAAGAAGTTGGATTTGATTATTGGTAAATATCAATAAATTTCATCATTAAATAAAGTTACTTGCATATTTTGTTTAGTTTTTGCTAATTATAGCTCCTGATATTTTGAAAGGTGTTTTCTTTATGAGCAAAGCGTTTAATATTGTTATTCTTCCCGGTGATGGTATAGGGCCAGAAGTAATGGCTGAAGTTCGAAAAGTCATGAAATGGCTGGAAGATAATCGTGGGCTTTCTTTTGATATTTATGAAGATAATATTGGTGGTGCTGCTTATGACCAATATGGTGTTCCTTTAGCTGACCATACTTTAGAAAAAGCAATGAATTCAGATGCGGTGTTATTGGGTGCTGTTGGTGGGACTGCATGGGATAATGTTGATTATGACAAAAGACCAGAAGCAGGTCTTTTGAAAATACGTAAAAAAATGGATTTATACGCCAATTTACGCCCTGCTATCGTTTTTGATGCTCTTGTAGATGCTTCTACATTAAAAGAAGACATTGTCAAAGGTCTTGATATATTAATAGTACGAGAGCTTACAGGCGGTGTATATTTTGGAGAACCCAGAGGTATAGAAGAATTACCAAATGGTGAAAGACGAGGATTTAATACCCAGACATATACAAGCTCTGAGATTCATAGAATTGCAAAAGTTGCTTTCGAAATGGCAAGAAAACGTAACAACAAGGTTACATCATGTGAAAAAGCAAATGTAATGGAATCAGGTAAGTTATGGCGAGAGGAAGTAACTAACCTTCATAAAAGTGGATATAGTGATATAGAATTATCGCATATGTATGCTGATAATTGTGCTATGCAACTTTGCCGTAATCCAAAACAATTTGATGTTATTGTTACAGATAATTTATTTGGTGATATTTTATCTGATGAGGCATCTATGCTTACTGGGTCTTTGGGAATGCTTCCTTCTGCTTCTTTGGGTGATGATGGTAGGGCACTTTATGAGCCCGTGCATGGTTCTGCCCCTGATATTGCTGGTAAAAATATTGCTAATCCTCTTGCTACTATATTAAGTTTTGCTATGGCTTTAAGATATTCTCTTGATTGTAGTGAAGAGGCTGAGCTGATAGAAAAATCTATTCAAAATATTCTTAATAATGGTATTCGCACTATTGACATTATGGGTGAAGGATGTAAACAGGTCTCAACTTCCCAAATGGGAGATGCTTTAATCAAAGAAATGGCAAAATAAAAATAAGGAGCTAAAACGAGGCGGAAAAATTTTTATAAATTATTAAAATAAATAATTGGGAGTGTGTGTAATGAATAATAAAACAGATAAAGAAAAAGAATATAGTTTAAGATTAAGAGAAGGTTGGGATTATCAGATACAAAATGGAATGGTAAAACTTTTTGCCTATGGAACTGAACATACATCATTTTCTCCTACTGGTGATTGTGATAGGGAT
>JALTZE010000264.1 GCA_027051315.1 Micavibrio sp. | reverse complement strand
TTTACATTAAAAATATCTTTATGACTTATTTTCTTTCAATATTAAAAATTCATTTCTTTTTATATGCTTTTTTAGCAAGCACCCTCCAACTGTCCTTGTAATATTTTTATTATATTTAAAAATATCATCACTAACATTTTCAAATCTATGAATTCTTACTCCATATTTTGAAGAATTTCCTCCTATTTTTCTAACAGCTTGTAAAACAACCCTGCTTCTCACTTCCTCAGGTACATTTATTAAATCTTCCAAATCAAATAAAATACCATCATTAATATTCTTCCCTTTCATAAATAATATATTACTATAATAATCAAGAGCCGTATCAGCCTTAGCAACTCTTTCCGCTAATTTAGCCATTCTTTCAGCACTAAGCCCTTCTTTTTCTAAAATTTCAAATGATTTTCTCAACCTTGCCCTTGCATATTTTTCATTTTTATTAGTCGGGTCATTTACAAAATTTATTTTTTCTGCTTTGCAATATTCAACTAATTCATCTTTGGCAGTAGAAAGTAAAGGACGCACCAACACCATTTCAGTATCAAGCATTTCTTGCACTTTTCTTATACCACACAACCCTTTAATACCACTTCCCTTGCTAAGCCTAAAAAGCACCGTCTCAGCTTGGTCATTCATATGGTGAGCAAGAAATAAAACCCTTCCCCCTTGCTTTTTTAAAACATTTGCCATTAATTTATATCTTGCTTCTCGTGCTTCTTCCATAATTCCTGTATTTGGCTTATCCCCCTCCCATTTAATAGTAACATGGAAAACATTCGCAAGATTATTAGCATACTCCTCCACCATTTTTGCTTCTAAAGCAGCTTCTTTTCTTAAACAATGATTAACTGTAATAGCCAAAATTTCTGGCCCTTTATTTTCTATACTCCACTTTGATAATAGCTTAAGCAAAGCCATAGAATCAGGACCCCCAGAAACTCCTATTCCTATTATTCTTTCCGTTAATATATTTATAGAAAAAGAGGAGCCTAGAATATCTTCACAGCTCCTCATTTTATCAGAAAATTTTACTGCTGCCCTACATATTTCCACAATTCAAACGCTCCATCTCTCTATCAACCCTATTTAATATGGAACTAGCACCATTATTAAACTTTTTTTCTATCTGCTGTAATGTAATACAGGCATCTTTTACATTATCCATACCTGCCAAAGAAAGTCCTAATTTCAGTAAATTATCAGGAGCTTTACTACTTTTTGGATATTTTTTATATCCCTCAGCAAAAGTTCTAGCTGCTCTTTCAAAATTACCTCTAACATAATAAGTTTCCCCCAACCAATATTGAGCATTAGGAATCAAATTATTTTCAGGAAAATCCTTCATAAATCTCTTAAATTCTTTTTCTGCTTCCTCATAATCACCTTTTTTCAACAAATCAAATGCATATTCATAAACAGAAGAAGCATCAGCCTTTCCTGTCCCCGTTATTCCATTAAGCTTCATACCACCAGAAGAAATATCATCAGAAGATGGTGAATAAGGAGCATCAGGATTAACCATTTCAACACGTTCTAGCTTACTTACAGTATCTGTATAAACAGATTTAGCATTTTCAGGCTCAATATTTTTAGCAGTAATATTGCTTTTAGAAGATTCTAAATTATTTTTTCCACCATTTATTTTCTTTTCAAGCTCACCAACTCTTATTTCAAGGTCACCGATAACCTTATCTACTTTTTCCTGTAACCGTCTTATGAGGAATTCCTGTTGCTCTAGCTTACCCGTTAAGTTTCTAAGCTCTATTTCCATTTGTGAAACTCGAATCTCATATCCTGCCATATCAGAATTAGATATTCTGCTCCCAGATGCACTAACAGATGGCTTATTTTTGCTATCACCGCTATATACAGCACGACTAAGAGTTTCAACATCTCTTTCAAGTCTTTCAATGCGGGAATTTGTATCTGCCGCACAAACAGAGATATTAACCAGAGAAATAATCGCTCCAACAGCAACAAAACAAACTAGAAATTTCAAAGAATTTATCATAACAACTCCAGCAACATTCACTTAATGCAAACGCCACATAAATCAAACTTAGAACTTAATCAACTTCTGTTACAGCACGCCTATTTCTTGCCCAAGAGGTAGGGTTACTACCCAATACTGCTGGCTGTTCTTTACCAAAAGAAACAGTACTTATCCTATCAGGAGAAATCCCCAAAGCCACCAAATAACTTTTAACCGAATTAGCACGTCTTTCACCAAGTGCAAGGTTATACTCCCTTGTACCTCTTTCATCTGTATGACCAGCTATTGTTACAGTAACCAAAGGATAACGTTTTAACCATTCTGCTTGAAGTTCCAAAGTAGAACGCGCTTCCTCAGTAAGGTCATATCTATCATAACCAAAAAATACACGGTCACCTACATTAACAACTAAATCCTGTTGAGTTCCTGCTTCTGGCCCGCTAAGAACTTCTTCATTAACTTCACTACCATATAATGATTCAGCGGAGATACCTTCCCTTTCACCAATATCAATCTGTTCGCCCTTATCCTTTGTGCTAGTACAAGCACCTAGAATCATAACAGCAGCCAACATAACAATCATATTACGAAAATACATCTGGTTTCTCCTTCAAAAAAGAATTTCAATTAATATAGAATCTAAGACATAAAAGTAAAGGCACAAACACCCCCTGACAAGATATCCTTACAATCTCTTAAAAATCATACACAACTTATCACTATAAAAGTACCTAATAATCAAACTTGATATTCAAGAAGCTTTGCTCTTAATTTTTTATATTCAGCCATATATATAGGTACAAATTCTTTTAATGAATCAAATTCTGATTTTTTAGCCATATCTTCCATAATTTTTGACATTTGTGATAATTTCTTCCCACCTACACTTGCAGATATTGATTTCATTGAATGAGCAGATATTTTAACCTCTTCAATATCACCATTTTCAATAGATTTACTCATAACATCAATAATATTATCACTATCCTTTATCATCAAAGAAATAACTTTAACAGCAGCTACACTATATTGCTTAAGAAATTCTGTATCCAAAGTAACAAAATCATCAAAAACAAATTCATTAGATTCTTTATTATTCTTGCTATTTGTACTTGTTTTTAACCCTACTTTAATAAATTCATTTACAACATCTTCACTTCTTAAAGGTTTACCTAAAAAACCACTAAAACCTTCTTTTATACATTTTTCTCTTTCTCCTATAAGGACATTGGCAGTAAGTGCCACAATAGGCAAATTAGGGAAATCTTTTTTAATTTCTTTTAGTGCCGCTCTTCCATCCATCACAGGCATATGCATATCCATAAGTACAAGGTCATAATTTCCTTTTTTCTCAAGGACTTTTTCTACAGCTTCCTCACCATTTACAGCAATTTCCACACTGCACCCCATAGATTTCAACATCTCAGATACTATAAATCTGTTTGTTTCCATATCTTCAGACACTAAAACAGATGCCTCAAATTTTACATTCTTATATTCATCATCAGCTATATCGACTTTAACAACATCACTCTCTGAACAAATCTCAAAATCAAGAGAAAAGAAAAATTCTGAGCCTACATTTTCCTCACTTATAACATCAATTTTTCCACCCATCATTTCAATAATAGATTTACATATAGGAAGACCAAGCCCCGTCCCCCCAGCTTTTCTTACTGTTGATGTATCTGCCTGTGAAAAAGCTTCAAAAATATCACCAATTACTTCTTTCGGAATTCCACAACCAGTGTCTTTTACAGAAAATTTAACTGAAATTTTATTAGTATCATTTATTACCTTATCTAACTCAGCAACAATCTCTATCTCACCTTTTTGCGTGAATTTTATAGCATTACCAACCAAATTTAATAAAACTTGTCTTAATCTTACACCATCCCCTATAACATGTTTGGCTATATCATCAGAGTATTTAAACCCTAAAGAAATATTTTTTTCTTTTGCTACCGAAGAATACAGCTGACAAATATCTTCCATTACATCTTTTATACCAAAAGGTTCAACACTTATCGTAAATTGCCCTGCTTCAATTTTGGAATAATCAAGTATTTCATTCAAAATAACAAGTAAGTTATCGCCAGACCTTTTAATCGTCTGCACATACTTAGCTTGTTTTTTATCAAGCTCCGTATTTTCCAAAAGATTCACAGTCCCCAAAACACCATTCATAGGAGTGCGTATTTCATGACTCATTCTTGCAAGAAAATCCGATTTTGCATTATTAGCTCTTTCAGCTTCTTCAAGAGCATTTTTAATTACTTTTTCTGCATTTTTCCTCTCTGATATATCTCGAGATATAGCAACAAACCTCCCACCACCTTCATCATATCTGATATATTGTAAAAATACATCAACTGGTATTAGCTTGCCTGACTTGCTTTTATGTACAGTCTCAAAATTCATTGAAGGCACACTGCCATCTATTAATTTATTTAGAATCCTTCTAAATTTTTCTTTATCAAATTCAGGTTTAAGGTCAACTGGCGTAAGCTCCATAATCTCATCATAACTATATTCAATATGATTAAGAGCACCCTGATTAACATAAGTAAATAATAAACTCTCAGGGTCAAACATAAATACACAATCAAGTGTTTTATCCAAAGCTTGCTTAAATTGACTTATTTCTAACTGCTTGGCTTCCCTTTCTGTTATATCCCTAATCAAAGCGACAAAAACAGTTTCACCTTCAAGATTAGCACTGCCCAGCGCGATATCAACAGGAAAAACCTCTCCTGTTTTTTTAACTGCTGTAAGCTCTCTCCCAACTCCCATAGTCTTGGGTCTTTTGCTTTTCACATATCTCTTTATATATTTATTATGCTCAGAAGCATAATTACTTGGCATTAACATTTCTATTCTTTTACCAATAACTTCTTCACTTTTATAACCAAATATTTTTTCAGCCCCTCCCTGAAAAGATATTATTTCTCCATCTTCATCCGTAATAACCAAACCATCAACTATATTATCCATTATAGCCTGAAGCATCTTTTCGCTTTTTTTTAAGTCATCATCTACTTTCTTATTAGATAGAATCATACTCAGTGGAGCTTCTATACTTTCAATAATATTGACTATAAAATCACTTTCCTCTACGGATTTTTCAAAGAAAAACTCCATAACAGCCAAAACTTTATCATATAATTTTATAGGAAAAACAAAACCTGATTTTACCTCAACACTACCACCGATTGTGCTTCTAATAAAATCTTCTTCTTTTTTTACATCATCAATCCATACACGCCACCCCGAAGAATATACTCTTCCTACTATTCCTTCATCTGGCTTAAATATTTTTGATCTAGTTGCATCGATAAAATTTTGATATTTTTCTTCATTATTATTTTCAAAATACCAAAATTCAGTAGGTAATATTGCTGTATCATTATTTCCTTCGGAAACCATATAAACATGACCAACCTGCCACCCCATATCCATGCCAATAACATAAAGGCACTCTCGCAGAGCATCACCAAGATTATCCGAAATATATATAGTACCCAGAAGTTTCCTAAGAAGTCTTAATTGACGTTCAGCCAAACAAGATGAATTTTTACTCTTTACCACTATTTCATCACCATTATAGACAAATATAGAAAAAATCTATTTTATGCCAATTTCTTCCATTACTCTATTAAGAGCTTCTTTTGTTGTAGGCTTCAGGATAAAACCATTAGCTCCAGCCTTAATAGCCTCTTCCCTTTTACCTTCACCTTCTACCCCACTAAACACTACAACAGGTAAATGTTCACCTTTCTCTTTTCTTATAACTTCTAATAAATCAAGACCTGATTTTTTCTTCAAATGCCAATCTAACAAAATAAAATCAACATTCTGGCTTTCAAGCACGTCTAACGCCTCTTTTCCGTCAGCAGCCTCCAACATTTCGATTCCTGCTTCTTCAAGGAAGACTTTAACCGTATATCTACTAACTTCCACATCATCAATAACAAGACATTTTTTCATATTCTTACCCATTTAATAAATAAAACATTTAAATAACAACTAAACTATAATTTCCCTATAACAACAATTGACAATAACATCACTCATTAAATTCACAGTATCACCTACTTTATTAACAATATCAACCATTTCTGAAACAAATTGTAAACACCATCATATATCAACAATCGTTAAACTACGCAACAATATTACAGCATCTTGCCTATCACTACAATCTGGGACTTCCCGAATATATCTTTCCAGTAAAGGAACAGCCTTACCAGCCTGCTCCGTTTTTGCATATAAAACAGCTGCGTCAAATAATGGCCTATAATCACTAGGTGCTATCATCAACATATATTCTGCATATTTAAGAGCCTCCTTATAATCTTCAAGCTTTATCAACCTAAATTTAATAATATTAAGAATCCTTGTAATAACATCACGGTTACTTATCACATCATAATATACTGACGAAAGCTCTGCATCTTCACCCATATATTTTTTGATAAGCCCCCTTAAATCATACGCTTCCAATTTTCTTGATATATCAAAAGGATTAAAAATTATTCTTTCACCATTTTTTTCGATTCGCAAAAGGAAATGGGCAGGAAAATTTAATCCTTTTATATCCCACCCAAGCTCCTGCCCCAAATAAATATATATAATCCCTAACGATATTGCAGCCCCCTTACGTCTGTCAATAACCCTGATTAAGTCAAAATTTTCAAGATTATCATAATCTTTTTCATCACCCTCATATCCATATTCTTCCGAAATAACATATTTCAAAGAAGCAAGCCTCACCCCCGCATCATCACAAGCACCTGCTGCAATCAATTCATTATAACGTTTTTTTACCTTTAATTTGATATTATCAAGATGATTTAAATAACTACCAACAGATATCCCAGCTTTACCTACAGCAGAGATATAAACAGCAACGACAGCAGGAGAAAAATCATCATCACTAAGCTTACCAAAAGAAATAAGCTTATCTTTAATCTTATTTTCCTCTGCCACTTCCAATAATTTACCCTTTATCCTCAGGACCAGCAATTTTCACATATGAGATAACCTGTGATACTCCTGGTATTGTTCTAGCTATATCAATAACCTTATTAAGTTCACTTTGATTTTGGGCGATACCCATCAAATAAACAATTTGCTGCACAGTATCTATGGAATAATTAACAGATTGTATATCTCTATCCAGAGTAATTTTGGTACGAAGCTGGGCAGTAATCCAACTATCTTTCAAATATCCTTTAATTCCCTGACTATCTGCGATTCTTATTTCATTTATAACTTGGCGAACCCCCTCAACCTGCCAGGCAAGTTTTATAGCCTCTACTCTGTCTTGAGGGTCTTGAACCACCCCCGTAACTAAAACTCGCCCTTGCTCAACCGTCAAACTAAGCTTTGAGAATGTCTCGACATTATACTTAAACCATTTATCACTAATAGAAGCCGAAATCCTAATATCATTAGCAGTTCCTTTCAGCCCCCCTTCTCTAGCTGCCGAAATACCAACAGCAGCTCCAGCACCTGTTGCAATCCCAACGCTGCTACACCCACTAACGATAAGAGAAGCTCCCAAAAGAACAAAAAGAAAAATATTTCGACAATATTTCATAACAACCTCTTTAAATATAACCAATATTACTAAAAATAATATTACACCAATAAAGCAAAAGGAAAATAGCAAGAATAATATAATTACAATTAATGTCGTATATTGAGCCCTTGAAGTAGAGCTTCTCTGCTGACTCCAAACCGCTAAAGGGGTTGCATATTATACCTAAAGACTTGTAATTGCTTGTCATCATGACCTACCACCCCGCCTTGATATCCTGTTTTTCGGCAAGGCAGAGTGATGGGTCTGCCTTCATAGTATATTCCATGTCTGCCGTGCCATAGGTAGCTGCTTTAAGTATCCTTATCCCGGGCTCAATGCTTGACGCCATGAGTAGAGTCCAGAGCACAACCTCAGACGACTTGTTTAGTCTCCTCGCTATGTAATATAATGGAATGCCCTCTTCCGGCACATTCTCATTACAGTACACCTTCAATAATTCCTTGATACCCAGGAGACCCCCCAACTCTCTAGCCTCGTCTAGCTTGAATGTTATCGTCTTCCTAGCGACTCTTACTAGACGCGAGCCTGAGAGCACGTCAAGGGGTGTGAGCACTCCCTTGACTATAGCCGCCCCAGCCCTAGGCTTTTCGAGTTCGGTTGCAACAAACATTAGGGGGTTCGGTATGTCGCCCCTCCACTCCATTAGAAGTCTTGCGACACGCTCGAGAGCCCTTCGGGCTAGCCCAGCTATTAACCTTATGCCATCCTCGTCTAGGACTACCTCCCTTATCCCGTCTTCTCGAACTTCCGCAAGGAGCGCAGCAACTATCGGGTTAGTCATATAACCTTTGAGGACGGTTGCTATTACATCCTCAGCTACAGTTGCCTTGGCTACTGCTCTGCTTAGGGGTGTTAGCGTGACGAGCCTGCTACCTCCACTATCCAGGGGGCCTAAGACCTGTAGCTGGCCCTCGTCTCCCTTCTCGGCACCTGCCAGAAGACCTAGCCTAACCAGGTCGTTTAGGGCCCTCACGGGGTCTGCAATCTTGACTCCAGCCTCGCGTGCCGCCGCGAGCAGAGCCTCCTTAGCCTCGCCTCTCTCAACCGTGCCGCCCCTTCCCTCGAGCCACCTAGCGAAGCTCGAGACAAGCCTGGCATGAGCTTTGACTTTACGCGGTGATGTGAAGAGTAACATTAACTTATAGGGATTATACCGTTTTGCAGCCAAGCTACCAGCCCAGCGTTATATAATGATAGGGCGGGGTTTTTAACTTAAAACCGCCGAACGAATTATCCGGCGGACTCCGGGTGTCCCCGTGTCGGGGACTCAGAGTAGCTGTGAGTCACAATGTAGGCAACGTCTTACGGGACACTACTTTGACCTATTCTTAAATAACATAAAAGATTTGCTCCAAAAAGTTCGGCCAGGCGACTATAACTTCAACCGCCTTTGCATCAAGAGGCTTGAAGAGGCTATGTACAAGTCAACCCACCTAGCAAGGGCGAAGAGCGTCGCCTACCTTGTAGGCTTTTGTAGGTACTTTGGCAGGCTTGTTGAGAGCTACGGTGTATCACAATACTATACAGGTATAACGCCCGGCAAAGGCACGTTAATACATAAAGTACTCGCTTTAGCATCAATAGAATTTTTCGAAAAATATAACATACTTAATTATAAAGATGATAATTTAAAACGTGTAATTGACGATGCAATAAACATAATAATTAGTTCAAATATGTATACCTGGCTCTCTGCAATACAACAATATAAAGCGCATGTATCAAAAGGGACTTTCACAGACACGCAAAAGAAAATTTTATTTGATAAAGTAAAGGTTCTCGAAGAAAGGCTTGAAGCAATAAAACAAGATGCTACTCGTATGTTCCGCAATTTATTAGAGCTACTAAGAGAATTAAACTATATTGGTTATATAAAGAGGATTGACGACGTTCAGGTTCTACCGGAAATGCAGATGGCCGACTATGCCTTGCGGGTAATAGGTACGCCCGATCTTATATTAGAGTTTGACGACGGCCATGCCCTGGTC
>JALTZE010000263.1 GCA_027051315.1 Micavibrio sp. | reverse complement strand
GCTTAGAAGGCAGTTGCTCTATCCAGTTGAGCTACGGAGTCTGCTCTTTATCTGAATTGTCGCTAACATGCCCTTTTTTCTTTTAAATTTCAAGCATTTTATTTCTTAATTACTATTATTTTTAACCTGTTTTCTTAACCTATTTTCATGGACGCTCTTATTCTTTTCAATTATAGTTACTTCTGCTAGTAACAATGGGAATATAGTTAATATGAAAAAATTAAAATTCTTATTTGATAATAATGTTGAATGGGCAGAAAAAATTAAAAAGGAAGACCCTGATTTTTTTATAAAATTATCCAAGCTTCAAGCTCCTGAATATTTATGGATTGGTTGTTCAGATAGTAGAGTTCCTGCAAATGAGATTATCAATCTTGCACCTGGTGAGGTTTTTGTACATCGTAATATTGCAAATGTTGTTGTTCATACCGACCTTAATTGTCTTTCGGTTATTCAATATGCTGTAGAAGTGTTAAAAGTGAAACACATCATTGTTTGTGGGCATTATGGTTGTGGCGGGATTAAGGCTGCTATGGAGAATAATGAACATGGGCTTATTGATAACTGGCTTCGCCATATAAAAGATGTCATTCGTTTCAATTTAAATGATATGAGTAAGGTAGAAGAAAATGAAAAATTTAACTGGCTATGTGAAACAAATGTAAAAGAACAAGTAAAAAATGTTTGTAATACTACTATTGTACAAAATGCTTGGAAGAATGGGAATGAGCTATCTGTGCATGGTTGGATATATGAGCTTAAGAATGGGCAATTAAAAGACCTTAATTGTTGTGTAAGCTCAGCTAAAGAAGCAGCAGAACTATGTGATATTACTTGAAGTTATCTGAGTAGTTTTTAGGAATAATTTTTCTTTCATGGGGGGGAGATATTATATAATCCCATCCTCTTTTTTCAGAAAATCTTATAGCGCTATCTTTTGAGTTAAATTTTATTTTTACCTGATTTAGCGTATCTCCTGATTCTGTCCACCCCATTATATTATTAGGTTTTCTTTGGCTGATTGTTTCATATTCCAATACCCATTTATTGGTATTTGCTCTACCTGATTGCATTGCTGATTTTGATGGTTTAAAAATTCTTACCTGCATGATAATACCTCTTTAATATTCCAGAGAATATTTTACATCTATTTTTAGATATAGTCATTATAAATAACCGTAAAAAAGTTCTTGCGATTTAGAATATATTAATGTATCTATAGCTCCATCAATGACGGAGTGTAGCGCAGCCTGGTAGCGCATCTGTTTTGGGAACAGAGGGTCGGGAGTTCGAATCTCTCCACTCCGACCATTTTTAAAGCCACCTTAAAAGGTGGTTTTTTATTTGTCTGATAAAAATATTGAATGAATTACCTTATCGCCTGTTTTTATGCCCAGTTTTGCTGCTAAACCTCCATTAATTTCTAATGCGGCTTTTACTGTTCCTTGTGATGATATTGATGTTTCATCTAATGGCATAGCCATATGATAAATATGGTTAATTGTTCCATCTGATTTAATGAAAATTATATCAAGGGGGATTAAAGTATTTTTCATCCAAAATGATGCTTCCATTTCAGAAGGGTAAACAAAAAGCATGCCTTTATCTTTTGGCATATCCTCAACAAACATTAATCCTCTTATTCTAGATTCAGAGTCTGCGGCGATATCTATATTAAATATGTGTTTTTGTCCGTTTTTGCTTTCTATAATAAGTGTCTTACTAGAATCACTATCCCCGCCGCAGGCTGCGAGGGGGATAGTTAAAGTGATTATTAATATTGCGCTTAATATTTTGCGCATAATTAATTTCTCCTACAAATATACGTAATATGCATAGATAGTTGATATGCCAACTATAACCAATGTTAATGGAAATGCAAGATACATAAATTTAACAAAGGATATAGGCTCCCCTGCCCTTGATGCATATGCAGCGACCATAACGTTAGCACTTGCCCCGACCAATGTACCGTTACCACCAAGACATGCACCAAGTGATAAGCTCCACCATATTGGTTCAAGTTTATCCGCACCACCAAAAACATCTGCCATATTTTGAATCATAGGAATCAAAGTAGCAACAAAAGGTATATTATTGATGAAGGCGGAACATATCGTTGAAACCCACAATATAAGCATGCTTGTATTGGTTAAGTCCCCTTCTGTAAGTTTAAGAACTTCTTGAGCTAAAACAGCTAATAGTCCAGATTTTTCAACACCTGTAACAATAATAAATAATCCCATGAAGAAGAATATAGTATCCCATTCAACTTCTTTGAATGTATGTTCAACATTATGAGTTTGTTTACCTGTTTTGAGCCAATAAACTTTTTTACGGCGGAATTTGATACAATCAAGAAGCATTAATAATGCGCCCCCTGAAAGAGCAACTGTACCTGGTTCAAATCCGTGCGAGTGCCCTACTATAAATCCGAATATTACGGCAAAAAGTACAAATAGTGATTTATATAAAAGCTCACGATCTACTAATGCTTCATATGGGTCATATCTAAGAAGATGAGCACGTGCTTTTAGGGTTGTTTTCATTTTTCTGCCCCAAATAAGGTCAAAGAATACAGTAAGGAATATCATTATTATCAATGCAGGAGGTCCAACATTTTCAACAAAATCCATAAAACCAAGACCAACAGCAGAACCAATAAGAATATTTGGTGGGTCACCAATTAGAGTTGCTGTACCACCTACATTTGATGCAAATATCAAGGCAACCAAGAATGGATATGGTTTTAACTTTAACTGCTCTGTTAACAAAAGAGTTATAGGAACAATCAACATTACAGTTGTTACATTATCCAACATGGCTGAAAAGAATGCTGTTATCCATGCAAGAACAACCAATAAAGCTCTTGGATTTGCTTTTACTGTTTTTGCGGACATAATAGCGACAAATTGGAAAACTCCAGAATTTTTCATTATTCCTACTATTATCATCATACCGATAAGAAGGAATATTGTGTTAAAATCTATACCTTCAATTGCCATTTCTTGGTTAAGGATACCAAGATATATCATAGCTGAAGCACCGATTAGAGCTATGATAGATTGGTTAAGGCGTTCTGATATAATAAATACATATACAAAAAATAATACTGTTGCAGCAGTTATCATCGGGTTCCATCCGAATATAACGTCAGACACATGTTGTGCTTGTTCCATTTTTTTTACTCTCTTTTAAAAATTATTTTGAACAGATACAAATAATGGAGAAATTTTTATATTTCTCCATTTTCTTCCATTTCCTTATATAGTCGTCTCATTTCTTCCATAGCAGATTGTTCAGATAATAATCCTTTTAAATCTCCTGTTTTTTCATCAACTACAGGAATTGGGCTGCCATATTTGACCATAAGACGTATTGCCTCCCATATTTGGGTGTCAGGATGAACAACAACGACATCATCGCTCATTACATCTTTAACTTTTTTGGGCATTATTTTTTTTAATCTTTTTGCTATTCCTGGAGATGCTCCAATAACAAAATTAAGTCTTTGTAGTCCATCTTCCATAGTTACTGATACGGGTAAAAGATTGCTCATTATTTGCTGTGTACTAAAAATTCCCATTAAAATGTTGTTTTCATCTACAACTGGAACTGCTCTTACGCGCTTTTTATCAAGTACACGCATAGCCTCTTCTACTGTCATTTCTGGATTTACGGTAATCACTTCCGTAATCATAGCCTCTTCACATGGCATTTTATTGCTCCGTTTGTTTTTTACAATATGAATAAAATGGAATATCCATTTAAGAATCTGGCGCAATATGCTCCTGTTATTATTTCAATGCAACAAAAAAATGCATATTTTTGTACATACTATTACAAATCATTGATAAAACTTATTATTTTGTTAGGGACATCAAATTTATCTGCTATATTATGAGCTGCATCCTCAATGATTATAACTTTTTTGTTGTTATCTGCTATATCAGCGAGTCTTTTTCCACCTTTTATGCCTACGACTTCGTCTTTACCTGCTAAAATAAACAGTTTTGGGATAGATATAGTTGATATTTTTTTATCATTTTCATATTTATCATGCATAAGATAATTAAGAAAAGCTATGAAGAAATATCTTTCTTTTGCTACGTTTAATGCTGAATCAAATGGAGTTTCTAGGATTAAAGCTTTTGCCTTATATTCGGTTGCCATTTGAACAGCTATCCCCGTGCCTAATGATTGTCCATATATTACGATATTCTCCGAAGCTAATTTATTTAAGTATGCTCTAGCATCTTCGTATAAGTTTTTTTCAGAAGGCTTGCCTTGATTTGGACCATATCCTCTGTATTCTGCAAGTAATACGCCGTAACCTTTATTAACAAAATCTCTTATCTTATTTTCTCGATATCCTGCATGTCCTGTGTTGCCATGAAAAAATATTATTATCGGCTTATCATCAAAAGGAGCTTTGTATAGACCTGATATTTCTAAATTATCATTAGTAATAACGGTGAATTTTTTAAAATCATCTAGGTTATATTCAGATAAATTATATTCTTCCTTAGTCGGGAAATACATCATATCTCTTTGTGAGTAATAAAAAAACGCAATAATTATGGTATAAAGAAAAAAAAGTTTAACTATAATCATTGATATTTTATTTACATTTAATT
Organism: Micavibrio sp.; assembly: GCA_027051315.1. Classification (GTDB taxonomy): domain Bacteria; phylum Pseudomonadota; class Alphaproteobacteria; order Micavibrionales; family Micavibrionaceae; genus JALTZE01. The sequence continues at coordinate 4,970 of JALTZE010000263.1, read as the reverse complement.
TTTCTTTCATTTATTCAAGTCCTGCTTCATACATTTTGGCATATATCCCGCTTTTTTTAATCAATTGGTCGTGATTTCCGTTTTCGACCTGTCTTCCCTCTTCCAAAACTATTATATTATCAGCGTCCCTTACGGTTGAAAGACGATGAGCAATTACAAGTGTGGTTTTCCCTTTTTTCAATTGTGCCAAAGTTTCTTGGACAAGTTTTTCGGATTCATTATCAAGTGCGGAAGTGGCTTCATCAAGTAGCAATATCGGAGCATTTCTTAATATAGCCCTTGCTATTGATATTCTTTGTTTTTGTCCGCCTGATAATTTTGTACCATGTTCGCCCAATCTTGTATTATATTTATCTGGCATTTCCATGATAAAATCATGTGCTGCGGCAGCTTTTGCTGCTGCTTCGACCTCTTCCATTGTGGCATTTGTTGCTCCATATGCTATATTTGCATATACGCTATCATCGAAAATTGTTACATCTTGGGAAACTAAAGCTATATTTTTTCTTAAAGAAGAAAGTTTTACTTCTTTTACATCAAAATCATCAATTTTTACAGAGCCTGAATTAACATCATAAAATCTTGGTATTAGATTTAATATTGTTGTTTTTCCGCTTCCTGAATGCCCTACTAAAGCTGTTACTTTTCCTGCTGGCAAAGTTATTGAAAGATTATCAAGAGCTTTCTTCCCATCAGATTCATTATATTCAAAAGTTACATTTTCAAATTTTATTTCAGGGGTGTTTACATGTATTTCTGGAGCATTTTCATTTGTTGATATTTCGCTGGTTCTATCAAGAATTTCAAATATTCTTTCTGCTGCACCCAACCCCATTTGTATAGAATTATTAAGTTTAGCCAGTTTTTTCATAGGTTCGTAAGCTAATGTGAAGGCTGCAATAAAACTCATAAGTGAGCCAGCATCAAGGTTACCTTCCATAATCTGGTATCCTCCATAAACTACTATGGCTACTAAAGCAGCACCTGCCATAATTTCATTAAAGGGTGTTGTTATGTTCCCTACTCTTACAGATTTTATATATAAATCACGGACTTTATTTATTAATAGTGAGGCTTTGGTTATTTCATTCTCCTCCATTCCGTACGCCTGTACGATACGTACACCTTGAAAGGTTTCAGTCAAAGAACCCATAAGCTCGCCAATTTGGTTTTGGATATTTTTTGACACTTTTCTTAGTCTTTTACCAATCGCTGCCACTATAAGTGCTGCTAATGGAAATACTATTAAAACAAATAAAGATAATTTCCAGTCTTGATGAATCATAACAGCAAGTAAAAAGATAAGTGTAAGTAAATTTTTTCCAAATCCTGTAAGGCTATCTGCTACTGCTATTCTCATCACATATGCATCACTAATTATTTTGGATACTATAGTTCCGCTTGCATTACCTGCGTAGAATTTAAGGTCAAGATTTAAGCAATGTGCAAATAGTGATTTTTGAATATCTGCTACTATATTTTGGCTGATTGTTGCCATTATCAATGTGTGGATATAGGTTGCTATACCTCTTACAAAAAATACTCCGAATAGTGCAAGGGCAACGAGCATTATCATTGAGCTATCTTCGGCTTGGAATATCTTGTTTATTGTTGGTTCTATTAGCTTTGCGAATGCCGCGGTCATAGCGGCTGCAATAGCCATAAAAATAAAGGCAATTACTTGTTTAAACCAGTAAGGTTTTAGATATTGACAAGCAAGCCTCTTTATTAAAGGCCAGCTTTTAATATTATTATTTTGTTTTGTGTCTAAACTCATAAATTATGCTATAATATTGGTTATACAATGGTGTAAGTAATATGGACAGCATGAAAGATAAAAACAAGCATAAAAAAATTAGAGTCCCTAATAATTTAAAAATTGCCCTTGCTTTGGGAAGTGGGGTTGCGAGGGGATTTGCCCATATAGGAGCAATTAAAACCCTTAATAAATATGGTGTTTACCCCGATATAGTTACAGGCACTTCCATTGGTGCTTTGGTTGGTGGATGTTACCTTGCTGGTAGGTTAGAAGAGCTGGAAGATTGGGCTTGTAACCTCAATAGAATGAAAGTTTTTTCATATCTTGACCTGAAAATAAGAAGTGCTGGGCTGATTGGTGGTAAAAAAATTGATAACTTGCTTAGAGATAGACTTGGAAATATTGATATAGAGGAATTACCTAAACCTTTTTTATGTATCGCATCAGATATGGTTACGGGACATGAAGTATGGCTTAAGCAAGGAAATCTAGTTGATGTAATGAAGGCCTCATTTGCTATGCCTGGTATATTTCCTCCTGTAAGATTACATAACAGAAATCTCCTTGATGGTGCTTTGGTAAATCCTGTTCCTGTTGCTCCATGCCTTGCTATGGGGGCGCATCTTACCATAGCAATAGACCTTAACGCAGATATGCTTGGAAAAACCAGTAATTCAGAAAGGGGTTATCAGAAAGTTTTAGGGTTTGATATGTTGGAAGAAGGGGCTTTGCCTGATAAAAATCAGAGTTTTTTAAATAGATTCTCTATTACTAGGCGACTTTTTCGAAGAGAAAATAATAGTGCTAGCCTTTTTGGTGTGATGTTTTCTTCTCTTAATATTATTCAAGATAGAATTACTCGTTCAAGGCTTGCAGGGGACCCGCCAGATGTTCATATAAAACCAAAAATAGGTCATATTGGATTGCTGGAATTTGAAAAATCTCAAGAATTAATAAAAGCGGGAGAAGAAGCGGTAGAAAGAAAAATGCCCGATATTATGGACGCTATAAAAATTCTTACCCCAACTATAGAAAATTGGGATTAATAGGTAGTTATAGCTAATTTTATAATTATCTAGTTTTTAGTGTGCGTTTTTTCTTATTTTTCCTATCTGGAAGTGGTTTACTCCATGTAAAGTCATGAATTAGATATTCAGGTTTAATATTATTATATTGAGCAATTAATATATTTAGTACTCTATCTACTTCCGCTGGGTTTGATTTATCTTTGAAATTACTGGAATGTACTCCTTTTGTAACAAGGCATGTATCAATCATTGCATTAGAAGCACCAAGTATATCGTGCGCCATAGTATCACCAATCATTACCGTATCACCTGGATATACATCTTTTTGCTGTAATAGCTTTATACAATGTTGAAATATAGGTTGGTGAGGTTTTCCTATATAATTTACTATACCTCCATAATCTTGGTATTTTCTGGCTATTGCTCCTGGCCCTGATATATAGCTTGCCCCTATTAAAGAGCGGCTATCAGGATTTGCGCAAATAGCATGAAGCCTTTTTCTGGCGGCTTCTTTTAGAGTTTTTTCATATTCATTTATGTTCTTAAATCTAGGGTCTTGACCTGATATAAGCATAAATTCTGCATCTTTTATATCTTCTACTATTTCTATATCAGAATCATCAAAATATCCGTGATTATTATTCGGAGGACCTATATAGAAACATTTTTTTCCTGATTTTTTTATAACCCCATCAGCGTCACCCTTTAAAGCAAGGCTTATAAGTTCTCCGGTTGATACGATATAATCATACAAAGAAGGCCCTATGCCTGCTTTTTTAAGCTCCGCCTTTATCACTGAAGCTTTTTCGGGAGAATTTGATATTAATATTATCGTTTTTTTTCTATCCCGAAGATTTTTAAGACAATCGCTTGCCCCTTCGAAAGCTTTTCCACCACCGTGGAGCACCCCCCAAGTGTCGATAAGAAATCCCATGTAGCTGTCTGAGATATCTGAAATACCTTGACAAAATTTGGTTTGAGGCATGAATTTACCTAAATTTATGAATTACACACATTAAGCTATATAAAATTAAAGCTATAGCCCACTATAATAAAAGTAAACCAGAAAATATCAACAAATTGTTACTTTTTTTTAATAAAAGAATAATATTTAAAAAAATATAAAAACTCCCCTTTTTTATGAGGAGAGTTTTTTTGATTATGTAATGATTATTTAAGCTATACGTTTAACTGTTCTTGGCTCTTTTCCTGAGGCAGAACATAATATTTCATAGAGTTTTCCCACCTCGCTTGACATGAAAGTTGAGGCAAGTATTTCACCATGGTCATTATTTGATGCTTGGTCAAATAGTTCTTCGAATTGTCTGACATATCTTTGGACATAGCCTCTAAAATCTGAATCTTCACAGTATTTTTTACGCAATTTATCAATAGGCATTTTTTCTGTTCCTAGTTGCGCAAGCCTTCTTGTGAATGCTGCTACATCGCCTTTTTGGAATAATTTCCATGTTTTGTCAGGAACACCACCTTCCAATGTTGTTGTTAAATCCATTGAAAGGGAATGCAGGCTTTCTACAATAAATTTAGCAGAATTCATAAATGCATCTCTTTGTACTTTCCAATGAGTATTCTTTATTTTGTCAATATTTTCCTGAGCATCTTGAGCTGCTTTAAATAGCGATGTTGATTGCTTGGTAAATATTCCTGCGGCATCATTAGCAGCGGTTAATGCCGTTTTTGATACATTTATCAATTTTTCAGATTCTTTATTTAACTGTTCTCTGGATTTTTCTGTAGCTATACTTACATATTCAACAGCCTTTGCTATATCATTTGCTTTAGATGCAATGCTAAGCACAGCTTTACCAATTTTATCCGCACTTTCTGCTGATGTGTCTGCTATATTTTCTGATTGGAGTTTAAGCTCATCGCTATAGCGTTTGGATAGTTTAAGAGAGCTTTCTATATATTCTGATATTTCTTTTGCTCTTATGGATAATATTTCTCCTGATTGTTTTAGCTCCTTAATACCTGACCTATTATGTTTAATAAATTCTTCCGTTTTTCTTGTAAGTTCATCACTATGAGATAATGTATTATTTAAAAAACTTTATGAAAAAAAAAAAAAAAACAAGAATAAGAAGATGATACCGATAATAATGTTAAATATAGGAAATATTTATTTTGAGAGAAAAGAGTATAAGAGTGCTTTAAATATGTAC
>JALTZE010000262.1 GCA_027051315.1 Micavibrio sp. | reverse complement strand
TATTAGATATAGTTGCAAATTCCTTATATTCAAACAGAGATGTTTTTTTGCGTGAACTTATATCAAATGCCGCAGATGCATGCGACAAATTAAGATATGAAGCTATACAAAATCCTGATTTGATAAAAGAAGACCCCGATTTTAAGATATATATATCCAAAGATGTAAAAGCAAAAACAATAACTATTACCGACAATGGTATAGGTATGGATAAAGATGAGCTATGCGATAATCTTGGAACTATTGCAAAATCAGGCACAAAAAACCTGATGGATAAACTTTCCAACACCAAAGATGAAAAAGATAAACTTTCATTAATCGGACAATTTGGCGTTGGTTTTTATTCAACTTTTATGGTTGCTGATAAAGTATCTGTTACATCACAAAAAGCTGGAAGCAAAGATATATGGACGTGGGAGTCAGATGGAAAAACAGGATATACAATAAGAAAAGCAACAAAAGAAGAGCAACAACTACTATCAAAATCAAATCGTGGAACAGCAATTACAGCACATATAAAAACCGATGATATGGACTTTCTCCTTGATGAAAAGATAGAGCAAGTAATAATAACATGGTCAGACCATATCAATATCCCTATATATTTAGGAGAACCAGAAGAAGGGGAAGAAGCAAAACCAATAAATACTGTTACAGCATTATGGATGCGCCCCAAATCAGAAATATCAAAAGAACAATATGAAGAATTTTACAACTCCACTTGTCATGGAATAGCTTTTGATAAACCTCTATCAACAATACATTGGAAAGCAGAAGGAACAATCGAATATACAGCTTTACTGTTTATACCATCAATGCGCCCTCATGATATGTTCGACCCTAGCCGCAGACACTCTGTAAGACTATATGTAAAACGTATATTTATCTCTGATGATTGCGAAGGCTTAATGTATCCATGGTTAAGATTTGTGCGTGGTCTTATAGATAGCGAAGATTTACCACTTAATATTAGCAGGGAAATGCTACAAAAAAGTGCTGTAATTGATAAAATCAGAAATGGCGTTGCAAACAAAATCTTAAATGAACTAGATAAACTTTCAAAAAATGATGAAGCTACATTTGCTACATTCTGGGGGCAATTCGGCATGATATTAAAAGAAGGTCTATATGATGCCCATGCCCACAGGGACGCTATATTCAAAGTAGCCAGATTTTATTCAACAAACGAAGAAAACAAATTAACAAGCCTTGATGATTACATAGATAGAATGAAAGAAGGGCAAGATGAAATATATTATATAACTGCCCCAGATATAGAAGCAGCTAAAAACAGCCCTCAATTAGAAGGCTTCAAAGCAAAAGGTCTAGAAGTACTATATTTCACCGATACTATAGATGAATTTTGGCTTCAAATAGTTGATAAATACAAAGACAAAAACTTTAAATCAGTTACAAAAGGCTCAGTTGACCTTGATAAATTCGAAACAATAAAAACCGATGAGAAAGAAAAAGACGAAGAATCTGAAAAAATAAAAAACAGCATCGAAAAACTTGCAACAAAAATGTCAGAAATATTAAAAGACGAAGTGGCAAATGTTATAATATCAAAAAGACTAACTGAATCACCTGTATGTCTTGTTGCTGATGAAGGAGGTGTAGATATGCAAATGGAAAGAGTAATGAAAATACAACAACATTACCAACCACAAATAAAACGCCACATGGAAATAAATGCAAAACACGCCCTTATCAAAAAAATGGCAGCAATGGTAGAAAAAGAAAATAATATGGCACAACTAGAAGACGCTACAAAATTACTATATGACCAAGCTTTAATTATTCAAGGTGACCATATATCCGACCCAACATCATTTGCCAAAAGAATGGCACAATTTATGGATAAAGGATTGGCAGCCTAATGCAAAAAACAAACAAAAATACTAATCTAAGCATCCTATTTTTTATATGTTGCTTAATTTATTTTTGTTTTATTTCAAACACATATGCTTATAATTGCATAGCCAACAAAAACCC
>JALTZE010000261.1 GCA_027051315.1 Micavibrio sp. | reverse complement strand
AAATTAGCCGATGAATTTATGATTTTTACTAATGTTGATAATGCTTGCGTAGACCCCAAAGATTTTTCTCATCAAAGCTTCGTCGAAAGAAAAACAGATGTCTGCGTAATTCCTCCAAACAGTTTTGCCCTTGCCAGAACTGTGGAATATTTTAAAATACCAAATGATGTTTTAGTTATATGTCTTGGAAAAAGCACCTATGCCAGATGCGGATTAATAGTAAATGTTACTCCGCTTGAACCAGGGTGGGAAGGACATGTAACTCTTGAAATTTCAAACACAACTCCGTTACCTGCAAAAGTTTACGCAAATGAAGGTATTGCTCAATTTCTCTTTTTTAAGGGCAGCACACCATGCGAAACAACTTATGCAGATCGTTCGGGCAAATATATGGGGCAAACAGGTGTTACATTACCAAGAACTTAAAAAATTAATGCCAGAAAAAAACGAGGCTAAAATTATCAACCTCGAACAGGCAGTAGAAATAAAATCATCTGAACTTGATAAAATCAAAGTCAAAGGTGGCAACCCTCTAAATGGTAAGATAAAAATCAGTGGAGCAAAAAATTCCGCGCTTAAACTTATGTGCGCTTCATTACTCACTGCTAAGCCTATACAAATTGAAAATATGCCCGTAAATCTTCGTGATATAAAAACACTGGCTATACTCCTTCGTCACCTTGGGGTAACTCTCGCCATGCGAGAAGATGGTGTATGTATACTCAGAGCAGGCAATATAAAATCAACTTGCGCTCCATATGACCTTGTAAGAAAAATGCGTGCTTCTGTTCTTGTTCTTGGTCCTCTTCTTTCCCGATTTGGATATGCAAAAGTATCTTTACCAGGTGGATGTGCCATTGGCTCTCGACCAGTAGATGCACATATAAAAGGTCTAGAAGCAATGGGCGCAGATATATCAATCGAAGAAGGATATATAATCGCAAATGCTCCGAATGGGCTGAAAGGCTGCACTTACAAATCTCCAGTAGTTTCTGTTGGTGCTACCGAAAATATTATGATGGCTGCTACCTTAGCAAAAGGTACAACAATATTGGAAAATGCAGCACAAGAACCAGAAATATCAGACCTTGGAAATATGCTGATAAAAATGGGAGCAAAAATAGAAGGATTAGGAACAAATACCATAAAAATTACTGGAGTTCCTGTACTTTCAGGAGCAACACATTCCGTCTTACCAGACCGTATAGAAGCAGGAACATGGGCAATCGCAGCCATTATGACAGATGGAAATGTCGAACTTGAAAATATTAAAAAAGATACTCTAGGTTCTTTGGAAGAAAAACTTATCGAAGCAGGAGCAGAAATAGAAAAATCAGATAATTCCATAAAAGTTAGAAGAAAAACAAAAAATATCAAAGCAGTAGATATAACAACAATGCCACATCCGGGATTCCCCACCGATTTACAGGCACAATTTATGAGCATGATGACTTTGGCAGATGGAACATCAACAACAAAAGAAACAATTTTTGAAAATAGATTCATGCATGTGCCAGAACTTAATCGTATGGGAGCTAATATTTCAGTATCAGGGAATACCGCAACAATTCAAGGAACTAAGTCACTAAAAGGAGCAGAAGTAATGGCAACAGATTTAAGAGCATCTGTTGCTTTGGTGCTTGCAGGAATGATGGCAGAAGGTGAAACGATAATAAACAGAATTTACCACCTAGAGCGTGGCTATGAACAGATAGTTAAAAAGCTCGGCGCATGTGGAATAGATATAGAAAAAGTTAACATAGCAAATCAAAAAGAAGATAATAACAACGCAAGTAAAAACAAAGATAGCTGTATAAACCTTTAACAACCTCTTGAAATAAATTACCAAAAGGTATATTAGACATAGAATATAAAAATAAAGGAATAAAATATGGCAAAAGAAGACTTAATGGAATTTAAAGGAGTGGTAACAGAAGTTTTACCAAATACTATGTTCCGCGTAAAACTTGAAAACGACCACGAAGTACTAGCACATACCGCTGGCAAAATGAGGAAAAACCGTATCAGAGTCTTAGCAGGTGATACTGTAATAGTGGAAATGACACCATATGACCTTACAAAAGGACGTATAATTTTCCGTGAAAAATAACAGCCATAAACTAATACTTGCATCTGCCTCACCAAGAAGGGTGGAATTATTAAAGCGGATAGGCATTAAACCCACAGAAATATGCCCTGCTGATATTGATGAAACACCACAAAAAAAAGAACTACCCCAAAATTTAGCTTTAAGATTAGCTACGGAAAAAGCAAAAAAAATCTCAGAAGAAAAAGATGATTGCTATATTCTAGCCGCCGATACAGTAGTTTCGGTAAGCCGTGTAATACTACCAAAAGCAAAAACAAAAGAAGATGCTATATATTGCTTAAAATTATTATCTGGAAAAAGACACCGCGTATATACAGCCGTGGCCCTAATAACTCCCGAAAAAAAGCTAGTTAAGAAATCTATTTGCTCAAAAGTAAAATTCCGTAAGCTAAATAAAAATGATATAGATGAATATATAAATAGCATGGAATGGAAAGGAAAAGCAGGAGGATACGCAATTCAAGGCATGGCAGAAAAATATATAAAATTCATTTCTGGTTCTTATTCAAATATTGTAGGATTGCCCGTTTATGATACAATAAACATGCTAAACGGCGAAGGATACAAATAAAATTGCGAGTAAAAACATTAAATATACAACCTTACAAGGATATATAATAATTGGATATATTAATCGAAGAACTAGAAGAATCCTTATGGGTTGTTGCCATGGAAAGTGGCAAAATCAAAGGAATAGAAATTGACCCCGCAATAGAAGAAATTCGCTATGGCTCTGTTTATTGGGCAAAAGTAGAAAGAATAGATAAATCATTAGACGCTGCTTTTCTTTCACTTGATGGAAATAACAAAGGCATATTATTTAACCGCGATGTAAGAATTAAAAAAGATGGCAAATTTGTTAAAGGTGGCTCTCATTCCATAAGCAAAACCTTAAGCACAGGTCAAATGGTAATAGTGCAAGCAAAAGAAGGCTGGATTCCTAAATATTCAAACGATGAAGAAGTTTTTTTCGAAGATAAAACCCCCAGAGTAAGCATGAATATTACCATTCAAGGAAGGCATCTTATATATACTCCACAAAATTCAGAAAACAAAGTTTCACAAAGAATAAAAGGCAAAGAACTTAGAAAACAGCTAAATAATATGCTTGATAATATCGACCCTAAAAAGGGCATAATATTAAGAAATTCTGCTGCAGGGACCCAAGAAGATATATTAATAAGAGAGCTTAAAATATTAAAAGCAATTTGGGAAAAAATTAATGAATTCACTCACGGCGAAGAAGCATTGATAATGGCAGGCCCCGATGCCATACAAAGAACTTTATCAGATAATGCGCATCGATTAATAGATAGAATTGAAGTAGTTGTTATGGACCATTACCAAGATGCCGAAGATTGGTGTGAACTTTATGCTCCTGATTTAGTTACAAAAATAACTCCGATAGAGCTTAATAATGCAAGCAAGGGATTTGCCTTATTTGAACATCATGACATACTTAATAAATTAGAAGAGCTAGTTCAACCTTATGTAATCCTTCCCTCAGGGGGCAGCCTCATAATTCAAGATACTTCAGCAATGACCGTCATAGATGTTAACAAAGGAGCAGATAAAAGAAACGCCCTATCCGTAAACATAGAGGCAGCACAAGAAGCCCTAAGACAAGCAAGAATAAGGAATATTGGCGGAATTATAATTATAGATTTTATAAATATGAAAACAAAAAAAGAAAAAGATATTCTTCTTACAGAATTAAAAAAACTTGCCGATAACGACCCATGCACAGTTCAAATACACGATATCACTAAGCTAGGGCTTGCAGAAATAACAAGAGCACGAAGAACTCCACCTCTTATCGAACGCTTTCATAGCACCTTATACTAAATAGCCTTCAATAGGCTATTTACGTTCAAACGCCACGCAGGCTCCGTTGCATTGGCAACGACTTGCGGTCGCAAGCTTCCAATTGTAATTCATGAATGAATGCCAATTAGTATTACATGGATAAATAAAAAAAAATAAAAAATAAGCTGGACAGATAGCCACTCATATTCTATAAGAACTTCCTGTATCTCCCCAAGGTAAGCTGTTAATTAATAGCCCCTAAAATTTAAATGCTCGGATAGCTCAGGGGTAGAGCAAGGGACTGAAAATCCCTGTGTCGGTGGTTCAAATCCACCTCCGAGCACCATTTCTCTTAACATTTCCACCCAAATTTATTAAAAACTAATACCTTTACAAAAAACTAAATCAACATATGCTCAATTGCGCTACGCCAACCTTCATAATGGTTTTTTCTACTTTCTTTTTGCATATGATTTTCATATCTTTTCTTAAGATGCCAATTTTCCTCTATATCATATAATCCATCATACATACCACATTGCAACCCAGCAAGATAAGCAGCCCCCAATGCTGTAGTTTCTTCAACTTTTGGGACATCAACTGGCTTATTTAGCATATCGGCAAGAAACTGACACACAAACCCATTTTTAACCAATCCACCATCAACCCTAATAATAGAAGGGTTATACCCACCATCACTAATCATAGCCTCCATCAAATCCATAGTTTGATATGCTTGTGCTTCCAAAGCTGCCCTTACAATATGTTTACTATTACTTTCCCTTGTTAATCCTACAATCGCTGCTCTGGCATGTGCATTCCAATATGGAGCACCAAGACCAGTAAAAGCAGGTATAAAATAAACCCCATTACTATTATCAACTGACATTGCTATTTTTTCTGTTTCAGCTACATCATCAATAATGCCCATATTATCTCGTAACCACTGAATCCCTGCCCCTGCATTAAATATCGAACCTTCAATAGCATAAGCCATATCATTACCAATTTTATATGCTGGAGTAGTCAAAAGCCTGTTCCTAGAAATCTTACATTCCCTACCAATATTCATCAAAGCAAAACACCCTGTACCATATGTTGCTTTTACCATAGCTTCTCGAAAACATGCTTGCCCAACTAGTGCAGCATGCTGGTCCCCTGCCATAGCTCCTATTTGATAATTTTGCTGTAATATTCCATCTTCTGTAATACCAAAATCAGCAATATTTTCTTTAACTTCTGGTAGTAAACTTCTAGGAATATCAAACAAATCTAGTAATTCTTCGTCCCATTGCAAAGAATGAATATTAAAAATCATAGTACGAGAAGCATTAGTTATATCTGTAGCATGAACTTTCCCACCTGTTAATTTCCACAAAAGAAAACTATCAATAGTACCGAAAGCCAGCTTCCCTTCTTCCGCTTTCTTTCTTGCTCCTTCTACATTATCTAATATCCATTTTATCTTAGTTGCACTAAAATAAGGGTCAATCAATAATCCTGTTTTTGTTGTTATCAGATATTCCACACCTTCTTCCCTATATTTTTCACATATATCAGCGGTTCTTCTATCTTGCCATACTATCGCATTATATATTGTTTCTCCCGTATCTCTATCCCATATAATAGTTGTTTCCCGCTGATTAGTTATACCTATCGCAGCGACCTGCCCCGCACCCTCCGGAGCTTTTTTTATAACTTCTCTACACGCCCATAAAACATCTTGCCATATATTTTCAGGATTTTGTTCCACCCACCCTTTATGAGGATAAAATAACTCAAGCTCTTTTTGCCTTACTCCCACAATCTCCCCTGATTTAGAAAATAATATCGCTCTAGAGCTAGTCGTTCCTTGGTCTATTGCCAATAATAATTTATTATTCATCTATAACCTCCTCTTTTTAAAAGATATTAAAATCTTTTTTTATCTCCTCTAACTCATCTTCTTTGATAAAAAGCCCCAACTTTGTCCTACGCCATAAAATATCATCAAGGCTTCTTGCCCATTCATTTTTAATTAAATATCTAACTTCCCCCTCATATATTTTACCGCATTTATATAATTTGCCCCGCTTTTTTATTATTTCTTCTGCATTTTTACCATATTGGCATAACATTCTTTCTAATATATCTTCTGAAAGATAATTGTACTTATCAATAATCAATTTTTTATACTCATTCCATTTTGAATATCCACCCTCTCCTCCCGTTAGCGGAGCATTAGCTGTCCATTTTTTCATCTTCATATTTAATGAGTCACCTACATGTTCTGCAACCTCTTCTGCCAATTTTCTATATGTAGTTATCTTACCTCCAAAAACAGATATTATCCGCAAATTTTTATAATCTGAACATTCTATATGATAATCTCTTGTCACCGAAGAAGCATCTCCCTTTTCATCATCAAATAAAGGTCTTACTCCGCTAAAATTATGTACAATCTTTTCCTTATCTATCTGTTCATCAAAAAATTTATTAACAGCAGAACATAAATAATCTATCTCAAATTCATCAATGGACACATCATCAACATTACCAGAAAACTCAATATCAGTAGTTCCAATCATAGTAAATTCTTTTTCATAGGGAATTGCAAAAACTACTCTGCCATCTTCTTGTTGAAATATATATGAATAATCACCCTCATATATAGCAGGAACAATTATATGACTTCCCTTTACCAATCTCACTTTAGGAGTATTTTTATCAGATAGATTATTATCATCAATTATATCTCTTACCCACGGCCCTGCTGCGTTAATCAGCAATCTAGACTTGTAACCACATTCATCATCATTATTAACAAAAACTTCCCATAAATTTTCTTTGGCAATAATATTGGTGCAATTACTTCTTACTTTTATAACTGCCCCATTATTTTTTGCATCAACAGCATTAAGAATAACTAGCCGAGCATCATCAACCCAACAATCTTGATAAATATAACCTTTTTTATATTCGCCCTTTATTTCTCCAGAAAGATTAATTTTTCTCGATTTACCCAGATATTTTCTTCCCCCTAAATTATCATATAAAAATAATCCCATTCTTATCATCCATTCAGGACGCATAGAAGGAACATGAGGCAATATAAAATCCATAGGTCTAATAATATGCGGAGCAAGATTGAGCAGAACTTCTCTTTCCTTCAAAGCTTTTCTAACAAGTCCAAATTCAAAATATTCAAGATAACGAAGACCACCATGTATAAGCTTGGTACTTGCTGATGAAGTTGCTTGAGCAAGGTCATCTTTTTCTAATAATAAAACCGATAAACCATTTCCAGCAATATCACGAGCTATACCCGCGCCGTTTATTCCACCGCCTATAATAATAACATCAAATATCTCGGATTTTTTAAACAATTGGACATCACCTTTCCTGCACCTTTAGAATATAATATATAAAATATGCAAGAAAAAGGATAATACAGCTATAGCTAATTCCAAAGATAATTATACAACAGCCATTTTTTTACGTATAACTCTTAGCTTCACTTCCATTTCTGCTGGAGAAAAAGGTTTTCTAATATATCCCGTAACTCCTGCTGATTTAGCCTCAACAACAGAATCTAAGTCACTACGCCCAGTTATCATAAGAAATGGTATCCCAGCATCGACAGTTCTAAGCTGTCTTAAAAACTCCACACCACTCATACTAGGCATATTCCAATCACAAATAACCAAATCAACAAAATCAAAAGCAGAATCCATAAAACGAAGAGCTTCCCTACCATTTGATGCTTCAAATATTTGGGTAACCCCCATTTCACTCAAAATATTTCTCATCATTGCCCTTGCATCATTTTGGTCATCAACCAATAAAATTTTTAAATCATTAAATTCTTCAGCCATTATTATCCCTCATATAAACTAACATAATTTATGAATTACCAACTTGCCAATATACAGAACCACTGCCATCGCTACTTTCTGCACCTGATGCTTTTTCATGCAACACCATTTCAAGCGTATCAAACTTAACAGGCTTTGCCATAAATACCGCATGTTCAGGTAACTCAATATTAGATACTCCCCCTTTAGAAGGGTAACCACTCATAAAAATAATTTTTGTTTCAGGACGAACAGATTTAAAAAGCTCAGCAAGTTTGATGCCGTTAAGCTCTGGCATAACCACATCTGTAAGAAGGAAATCAATATCCCCTTCATACTCATCTTGAACCATCAAAGCTTCGTTTCCATCACTAGCCGAAAGCACATTCATACCCATTTCTTCCAACATTCCAGTAACTATACAAAGAAGGTCCTTTTCATCTTCGGCAACCAAAACCGTATAGCCATTTAACGATATCTTTCCATCTTTATCTTTTACTATTTCTTTAGTTGGTTTTTTGTTACTAAGCGGAATATAAACATTCATATTCGTACCAGCACCAATCTCAGTAGTAACATCTATAAATCCTTTTAAGTTCTTTACCATGCCATATACCATCGAAAGCCCAAGACCTGTTCCTTTTCCTTGTTCTTTTGTACTAAAGAAAGGGTCAAAAATCTTTTTCTTAATATCCTCATCCATACCAGAACCATCATCAGAAACGATAATACAAACATATTCACCATCATTTACCCATTCAGGTCTATTGCACGCAATATCAGCAATATTAACCTTATCCACCCCAACAGATATATTACCTGTTCCATTTATCGCATCTCTGGCATTAACAACCAAATTCATGATAATTTGTGAAAAAGTATCAGAAGCACATTCGATAAATAAATTATCAGCACGTATATCTACCGTTAAATTGATAGAGCCCTTTATAAGTGGCTTCCACAATATTTCATTTTCCTTAATGGCATTACTAACATCTAAAACAGTTTCAGTAACCACCTTATGTTTACTAAAGGTTAATAGCTGTCTGGTTAAACTAGCCCCCTTATCTACCGCCTTATTTATTTTTGATGCATAATCTTTAATCTCTTCATTGTCAGATTTATTTCTAACCATTCTTGCATAACCATCAACGATAGAAAGTATATTATTAAAATCATGCGCAACCCCAGCCGATATTTGCCCCATAGATTCTAGCTTCTGAGATTGTATATATTGTATTTCTTTAAGTTTAACATCAGTAACATCGGACAAAAATAAAATATATAATTCCAAATAACCATTTTCATCATATACATGAGAAATAGTTAAACTATGCCACTCTGACACTCCATTAACATTGCTGCTATATTCAATTAAAGAACCCTTATTATCATCAAGCTCATCAAAAATTTTCTTACACTCATCTTCACCACATTGAAATTTCAAAACTTCTGCAAAATCATGTCCCACTATTTCATTCTTTTCTATACCAGAAATTCTTGAATAAGCCTCATTAGCAAATATTATAGAACCAGAATCTTGCCTTACATCAACAATTGCAATTCCTGTATCCGTTGCTTCTATCGCTGAAAATAACTCATAATTTTTCTTATTAAGATTTAATATATTTTCTTCCAACTTACTAAAAGCAGTAATATCAGTAATAACGATTATAACCTCTCCACCACCAATCTGCTTGGCTTGCACCAAACACACAACATCTTCATCTGTGATAATTATTTCTCTAAAATCATACGACCTACCATTATCTCCTTTAAAATCATTCAGATTTGCCAAAATACTATGTTCAAGTATTGCAGCATTATCAAACATATAAGATAAAAAATCATCCATAAGTAAATAAATTTTCTCATCTGGGAACAATGATTTAACAATAGTATTTGCTTTGATAATTTTTCCATCTTTACCGTAAAATAATATAC
>JALTZE010000260.1 GCA_027051315.1 Micavibrio sp. | reverse complement strand
GGGTAAAGCAACTCACACAGGTATAGCAGTAAGAAAATGGACATTAGCCTCGATAGCATCAGCATGGTTACAAGTAAAATCCGCTGAAAATCTTGATTATAATGATGTATATTTGATTGAAAAATGGATAAAAAAACTAGCCTATCAAGTAAAAAACAACTATTCAGAAAATCCTGAAAAAAAAAGCAGAAATAATAATCATCTTTACTGGGCAGCATGGGCAGTAGCAGCATCAGCAATAATATTAAATGATAAAGAATTATTTGACTGGGCGATGGATAAAGCAAAATTAGGAATTAACCAAATTCAAAATGATGGTAGCCTTCCTTTGGAAATGAATAGAATGTCCCGCGCTTTCCATTATCATATTTTTGCTGCTGCTCCCCTGATAATGTTGGCAGAAACAGGGCAAATAAATGGATATAACCTATATAACGAAAATAACGGAGCATTGCATAGATTAGTATATTTAATAATATCCAATCTAAAAAATCCTACATATTTCGAAGATATAACAAGAAAAAAACAAGATACAAAATCTATTCTAAAAAACGGCACTTTAGGCTGGTTAGAAACATATAATTCCCGCTTTCCTTCTAAAAATATTACCGAAATATTAAACAATATAAAACGTACAGATTTTTACAGAAGTGGTGGTGATATGAGCCTGCTTTTTAGAAAAAACTCCCATCCTAATCTGCTATCCGACATATCTGGGAATGAAGCTCAACTCCCGACATCTTCTGATGTAAATCAATAGATATATTTTTTACATTACCTACATAAAAATCTGATAGCTGTATATAAAAAATTCCATCATAAGGATATGTCTTTTCACGAGCAAAACGAAATCTATCTATACGATTTTCATCATAAAACAAGCTCACATACCATCTTTTTTTTACTTTTTCAGAAAATTCAAATCTTACATAATAATTTGAACCCTTAATATTCATTTTTTCCAAATCATCAAATAATAACGTTTTTCCCTCTGCCGTTTTAATAATTTTATCAGCAACCAAATTTTCACCTGTACATTTACCATATATAGCAGGTATAAACTGCCTGACATAACGTAGTGAACCAATATCATTATAATATCCAGGTGTTTCCCATATAACTATCTTAGGCTTATGTATTTTGTAACTATCAGAATTAAGCCACGCTATCATAGAAGAATCCAACCCTCCTCCTGAAATAGACCTATTATCAATATCAGCCCTAAGATATTCTTTCAAAAACCCTTCAAAATTAGCATAAGAAGGTAAAGGATTAGTACTATTACTGGTTCCAATCAAAACTATATCAGGATTAGATAATTCACCAAAAATATCTTTATCGTCCCTATTATATGTCTTGTAATGTTTAACCTTGATAGATGCTATATCCTGATTACATATCTTTTTTGTAGCTTTTCTAAAAGCTCCGGCAATTTCCTCATCTCCCTCAACAATTGTAACAAAATCCATTTTATCAATGTCATTATAAGAAGGAAGCGAAGAGATAAACTCTGTAAGCTCTTTTGCCATTGCTTTAGCCCCATCAGCAGACCAGTGCTGGTCATTAGGATAATAAAAATTCTTAATATTCCAATTATTAATAGTTACGACATTAACACCATTTTCTCTTAATTCTTTTGCTTGATTTGTATATGCATTTCTAGCCTTTTCGACATCATAATCATATTCTGCCAATATTTTCTTAGGATTTGTCATTCCTCTAGTTGGAAGCCTAGCCACAACAAAATCAATTCCATTATCTTTAAATGCTTTTGTTAACCGAGCTAAATTAGCAACATCTCTCTCCCCCTTTCGCAGAGAAAAATCCTCTATAAAATCAGTTCTATCCCTAAAAACCCAACCATCATATCCAGGAAATAAAACGCGATAAGATGAAAGCGCATGTTTTTTATATAAGCTCTCATCAGATAACTTTTCACAAAATTCATTACCATTAATATCTTTTGTAATTTCAGAACTATATATAGGCGATATATATAA
>JALTZE010000259.1 GCA_027051315.1 Micavibrio sp. | reverse complement strand
CTTTCGCAAAAAGAGAGCGGTCGGTTGCTTTATGGGTAAGTTCAATTCTTTCTCCTTGTCCATAAAAATATACTGTATGTTCACCAACTACATCTCCGCCACGAAGTACGGCATAACCTATATCGCCTTTATTTCTTTGTCCTGTATTACCGTATCTTTCATAAACTGCTTTTTTATCGTGTTCTATATTGCGTCCTTTTGCTGCTGATTTACCTAGTGCTAGGGCGGTTCCAGAGGGAGCATCAATTTTATATTTATGATGTGTTTCTACTATTTCTATATCAAATTCTTCATCAAGTCTTGCTGCTGCTTGTTCAACTAATGCACATAGGAGATTTACTCCGATACTCATATTTGCGGCGTAAATTATAGATGTTTCTTTTGCAGCATCTTCCATTTCTTGTTCATCTTCGGTTGTTAACCCTGTTGTTCCGATGATAAGTGATGTTTTATATTTTGCTGCAAGCCAGATATGTTTTCTGGTTGCTTCTGGAACGGTAAAATCAATTATACAATCGGAATTCTTAAAAAGTTCGTCAGGATTTTTATATATTGGATAATTTTGTTCTTTGTAATCTTCTTTGGCTTTTACTGTTCCCCCGATAAGTTCAAGGTCAGTATATTTTCCTGATTGAAGTTCTTTTACCAGTAATTGTCCAACTCTTCCCATACATCCGACTATTCCGATTTTCATTATCATCACCTGTATTCTTAATCTTTTAAGTCGTCCCAAATATCACGCATTTTTTTAAAAAATCCAGCAGATTCTGGGCTGTTTTTTCCTGTATCACTTTCAAAGCTATCTGCTAGTTGTTTAAGCAGGTCTTTTTGCTTTTTATTAAGATTTACAGGAGTTTCTACATATATTTCTACATACATATCGCCCCTTGCTTCTGATTTAAGTATGCTCATACCTTTGTCACGCAGGCGTAGTCTTTTACCATTTTGAGTTCCTGCATCTATCTTTACTTGGGCTGGTTTTCCATCAATTGTTGGTACTTCTATTGAACCACCAAGAGCAGCCGTTGTTATTGGAATAGGAACTCTGCAATAAAGATTAGTATCATCGCGTTTAAATATTTTATGAGGTTTTACTGATATTAGTACATATAAATCACCATTAGGCCCACCGCGTACACCTGCTTCGCCTTCTCCTGCCAGTCTTATTCTTCTTCCTGTATCAATGCCTGCTGGTATATTGATTTTTAAGGTTTTTGATTTTTTGATTTGTCCTGAGCCATGACATTTATTGCATGGGTCTTGAATTATTGAGCCTTCTCCACCACATGTGGGGCAGGTTCTTTCTATGGTGAAAAATCCTTGTTGCGCTCTTATTCTTCCATTTCCTTGACAAGTATCACAGGTTTTTGCGCCTGAACCTGATTTTGTTCCACTTCCAGAGCATTTATCACATTTTTCGATAGATGGAATTTTTATGGTTGCTTCTTTTCCTTTGAATGCTTCTTCTAGTGTTATTTCAAGGGTGAATTGGACATCAGAGCCACGCATTGCACCACCTGAATTTCTGCGTCTTCCCCCTCCCATTATGTCGCCGAACATGTCTTCGAATATATCAGAAAATCCAGCCCCAGCGTTAAATCCGCCTCCTGCACCGAATCCACCACCATTACCATCAAAAGCGGCAGAGCCGTAATGGTCATAGGCAGCACGTTTTTGTTCATCTTTTAATATGTCATAAGCTTCGTTTAGTTCTTTAAATTTTTCTTCTGCTTCTGGATTATCTTTATTTTGGTCTGGGTGATATTTCATAGCAAGCTTACGATAGGCTTTTTTTATTTCGTCTTGGCTTGCTGATTTATCTACACCTATAATTTTATATAAGTCCTTATCTGCCATGGTTTATAGTCCTTTTTGTTGCGGAGGGAGATATTGGCCATAGTATTTCTGTAAGATTAGCCCATCCGCTATTTATCAATTCTTTGAAAGTTGTTTTTTTTCTTGGGTTATCATTTATGGCTTTTAGTTTTATTCTCCCTGATTT